>JBLNGJ010000742.1:0-8980 GCA_050264675.1 Micromonosporaceae bacterium | reverse complement strand
GCGTTCATGAAACCCGCACTCACCGCGACCGCTTTGATGCCGCGCGCCCGGCAGGCGTCGGCCACGTCCATGGCGTACTCCATGAAGATGACCGGGTCGTTGTAGGTGAACGCGACACTGCGCGCGCCCAGCGCCTGTGCGGTATAGGCGAGCGCCTCCGGCGATGCGGCGCTGGTGAGGGTGTCGACCTCGCGGGACTTGGAGATGTCCCAGTTCTGGCAGAAGCGGCAGGCGAGGTTGCACCCGGCCGTGCCGAACGAGAGCACCGCGGAGCCGGGCAGGAAGTGGTTGAGCGGCTTCTTCTCCACCGGGTCTACGCAGAAACCCGACGAACGGCCGTAGCTGGCCAGCACGATCTGGTCGTCGACCCGACCGCGCACGAAGCACAGGCCGCGCTGCCCCTCGTGCAGGCGGCACGACCGCGGGCAGACGTCACACTGGATGCGCCCGTCGGCCAGCGCGTGCCAATGCCGGGTCGACACCGTGTACGGGTCGGCGAGGCTCAGCCCGTCGGTGCCCGGACCCGTTCTGGTTGCCATCGGCGATAGCCTCCAGCCACCCACGCTACCCTGGTTGCCCGTGACGACCGGAGCAACCACCCTCGCCCTCGCCGGCCACCTGGCGGTCAACCCACTCAATGCGAGCGAGCTGCTCGCGGCGTTCGGCCTCGCCGGTGTAATGATCATTCTGTTCGCGGAGACGGGGTTGCTCATCGGCTTCTTCTTTCCCGGCGACTCACTCCTGTTCCTCGCCGGTGTGGGCGCATCCCCGTTCGCGGAAGCGATCCTGCCCGGCGTCCAGCTACCGATCTGGCCACTGCTGATTGGAGCGCCGATCTGCGCGATCGCCGGCGCGCAGCTGGGCCACCTGCTCGGCGCCCGGTACGGGCGGCGGATGTTCGACAAACCCGACTCCCGGCTGTTCCGGCGGGAGTACGTGGACAAGGCGGAGTACTACTTCAACCGCTTCGGCCCGCCTAAGGCTGTGGTTCTGGCGCGCTTCATCCCGATCGTGCGCACGTTCCTCAACCCGGTCGCCGGTGTGCTGGAGATGCCGGCGCGCACCTTCTTCGTGTGGAACGCCGTCGGCGCCATCCTGTGGACCGACGGCATCATCCTCGCCGGCTACTTCGCGGCCAAGAAGATCATCGAGTACATCCCGGCGGAGAAGATCGACGCTTACCTGCTGCCGGCGATCGTGCTGATCGTGCTGATCTCCGCAACGCCGATCTTCGTGGAGATCTGGCGCAGCCGGCGGGACGCGCGGCGCCGATCGGCGTCCTGAACGGTCCCCAGCATCACACCGCGCCGAGCAGCGCCCTGAGGACGATGATCTGCATCTGCTCGGGGCTGGTGAGCGGATAGAAGCCACCGCCGGTTGCCTTGGCGATCTCGTTCAGGTCGGCCACGTCGGCCGGGCCCACGCCGATGCCGATGAGGACGACCCGGATCGGCTTGGTCGCATCGGCCAGGCGCTGCAGCTCGAGTTCGAACCGCACGCGGTTCGCCCCGCCGGCGTTGCTGTCGCCGCCGTCGGTAAACACCACGATGATGTTCGGCCGGGTCGGGTCAAAGCCGTCCTGCACGGCCCGGTAGGCCGCGATCACCGTGTCATAGAGCGCAGCCTGGTTCGTCGGCAGCGGGACGGCGCTCTCCATCGCCTCGGTGAACTGCGCCCTGTTCGCCGGCGCCAGCTCCTCGATCGGCAGCACCTCGTGATGCTGTGAGGCGAATGCCCACAGGCCGACCCGGCTGTCCGATGTGAACAGTTCCAGGCCCTGCTTGGCGGCTTGCACCATTACCTGCAACCGGCTCGCCCCACCGGTGCTGGTCGGCAGGAACCGGGTCATCGACGAGGTCAGGTCGAGCAGGGCGAGCGTTCGGGACGGGGCGTTCGCCGCGGTCCACAGGCCCAGCGTCCGGGTAACCCGCTCCGGGCCGGAGACCGGCGAGCAGGCCACCGCTTCGCCGGTCGAGCCGGCCGACGTCGGAAAGCCCGGCCCGACCTCGCACGTGGCGGTGCGAAACGCCGCCCTGGACAGTGCCTCGACCGCACTGGTCTGCTGCAGGGCGGCCCGGAACGCAGCGGCCGCCTGCATGGTCTCGCGCGGTAGATCGGACCGGATCGCGTACGGGTAGTCCAGCATCGGCGAGGCCGGATCCAGGTGCACCGCCACCAGCCGGGTCGGCGGGTTGGTGGCGTCGTAGGCGAGCACCGCCTGTTCCGAGGCCGGTCCGGCGTTGAGGTTCGACCCGAACGAGCGCAGCAGCTCGGACGTGCTCGTCGTGTGCAAGACACCGCGCAACGTCTGCACCAGTGCCGGCAGCTCGGCGTCGGTGCTGGCGAGCGCTTCACCGAGCACCATGGTGGCGGCCAGGCTCGCGGTCTCCCGGCGAGGCTCGGCCAGGCCGAGCCGGATGCCGGACGCGCCGGTGAGAAGGCCTTTGAGGGCTGCGACCGGCAGGCGCTGGGCCGGCCAACCGACGAGCTTCGCGGCCGCCTCCGTCATCGCCATCACGACCGGCGAGGTGGCCACCGAGCGGACATCGTGATCGAAGGCGGCTCCGTCGATGGCCTGCACCCGGCCCAGCCACGCCGTCGAATCGGGCACCCACACCGTGGGCAGCGACTCCTCGCGCGGGGTCGGCTCCGGCTCGGCCGCGACGTCGATGGCGCGTCCTGCGTAGACAGTCAGCCCGCTGGCCATCGTGGCCGACGCCTTGGCCTCGACCGTGACCCGCACACAGCGGCCGTTCACGGTGGGCTTACGCGCCGTCCACCGGGTGCTGACGTCCCGAAGGACCGGGGCGATCTCGGGGGTCGCGACCACCCGCACCGGGATTCCGCTCGAGCAGCCGACGGCGTCGGCCGCCACGATACGCACGGTGACCACCACAAGGGTGACGAGAACCGCCACGCCACCCAGCACAATCGGCATTCGCAGCCGGCCCCGGCCAGGTGATCCAGCCGAGCGGTGGCGTCCGGACACTGAGTCCCCCAGGCGCTCTGGCCCCCACGTGCTCTGTCCCCCAGGCGCTCTGCCCCTCAGGCGCGCCGCGGTTCGGGGGCCAGACTACGGAAGTCCGGGGCGGCCGCAACACCCCCTGAGACTCATGATCGCAGTTACATATAGTAATTGAATACCGAGCCAGCCGTGAAAACCGGCGGACACGTACGGTCACGAGCTCGGCACCGGACCCAGCGCGATCATAAATGCCGCCGCGAAGAGCCCGGCTACCGACCGCTCCGAGCGCCCCAAGTCCACCGTCGACAGTGGAGAGCGGCCCGGGGCCCAGACGCGAGTCCGGCGGTGGATGGCCGTAGCCATCCACCGCCGGACACAGTGGCCTTCGCGATGAAGGTGGACGCGGAGGCAACGGCGTGAGCCGCCTGAGCGGCCACGGACCAGCGATGGTCAGGTGGCCGCGCAGGGTCGCCCCCGCGACGGACTCAGCGAGCCTTCTTGGTGGCCCGCTTGCGGGGTGGGGTAAGCAGGTCAGCGATCGCCTGGATCGCGGACGGGACGAGTCGGTAATAGGCCCACACGCCGCGCTTCTCCCGCTCCAGCAAGCCGGACTCGGTGAGGATGCGCAGGTGGTGACTCACGGTCGGCTGCGACAGACCGATGGGTGCGGTCAGGTCGCAGACGCACGCCTCGCCATAGGGCGAGGCCTGGATCAAGCTGAGCAGTCGAAGTCGTGCCGGGTCGGCGAGAGCCTTGAGCACGCCGGCCAGCCGCTCAGCGTCGATGCGGTCGTAGGGCTCGCCAGCAAGGGGCGAGTTCTGAGGCAGAATCAGTTCGGCCAGCGCAGTACGCACGTGATACATCCTTCCACCACGGACCATCGATTCGGCCACATATCCGTGGGTGTCGAACCGACAGAGTTTGTTACCTGAACGTCAGCTCAAGAGACCCAGATCGGTCAGCGTGTAGACCGACCGGAAATTCAGACCGCCGGCCCGAACTGCGTCCCCCGCGCCTCTATCGACAATAACCGCTGTACCCACGATCGTGGCACCGTACTCCTGGAGTGCATCCACCGCAGCCAGCAAGCTACTGCCTGTAGTCGATGTGTCCTCCACGACAAGCACCTTTCGCCCGGCAACGTCCGGTCCTTCGATGCGCCGCTGCAGTCCGTGTGCCTTACCCGCCTTGCGGACGACGAAGGCGTCCACCGGCCGGATTCCCCGGGCGACCGAGGTGTGCAACATCGCCGTCGCAACCGGATCAGCACCGAGCGTGAGACCACCGACCGCATCGAAGTCCCATCCATCGACGAGGTCAAGCATGACCCGACCGATGAGCGGAGCCCCGAGATGGTGCAGAGCCAGCCGGCGAAGGTCGATATACCAGTCGGCCTCCGCGCCCGAACTCAGCACGACCCGGCCACGCACAACGGCGAGATCATGGATGAGTTTACGCAGGTCCTCGCGGTCCGACATGCCAATCAGCCTATCTTCGTCCGGCATGTCGCTGTTTTAACTCTGCCGATTACGCACTTTCGCGTCCGATCCGGCCCCGGGTGTCCCGGGCGAGCCGTTGCAACACCCGTCGCGGCAGGTGTCGCAGGGCCGCCACGACCACCTTGTACCGCCAGGCCGGCACGCTCACCGCCCGCCCTCGCGCAACATCGCGCAGGGCCTCCCGGGCCACCCGATCCGCGTCCAGCCACAGCCACGAGGGCGTCTTGGCCATGTCGATGCCTGCGCGCTGATGAAACTCCGTGCGCACGTACCCCGGGCACAGCGCCAGCACCCGGACGCCGAAACGCGCCACGGAAAGGCCCACCGACTCGCTGAAGTTGGTCACCCAGGCCTTCGAGGCCGGGTACGTCGAACCGGGCATCGTGGCGCCGAAGCCGGCCACCGACGAGACGTTGATGACCACGCCGTGCCGGCGCCGCACCATCTCCGGCAATATCGCGAGTGTGAGTCTCATCACCGCTTGCACGTTGACCGCGAGCAGGCGGGCCTCGGCCTCCGCAGTGGACCGCAAAAACGGCGTGTTGAGGCTCAAGCCGGCACTGTTGACGAGCACCGCCACCGGCCGCTGTGGGTCGGTCAGCCGGGCCTCGACGGCGGCGCACCCGGCTTCGGTGGCCAGGTCGGCGGGGAGCACCTCAACCGCCACACCCGGGTCGATCCGCAGCCGCTCGGCCTGGACCGTGAGTCGGGGTTCATCGCGGGCGACCAGGACGAGATCGTGCCCGCGGCTGGCCAGCTCCCGCACGAACGCGGCGCCGATGCCGGACGTGGCGCCGGTCACTACGGCGGTCAGGCGGGGCGCGACCATCGGCTCCCAACTCTCACATCGTCGGGCGGCGGCGGAGACCAGACCCAGACCACCGCAGCAGCGCCACGGCCGCGTGCGCCGGGGCGGGTCGGGCTCCGGCAGTCACGCCCGGTCGGTCACGGTTGGGCCGCGGGCCACTGCGTCGGCGGCACCCACACCTCGGTCTCCTTGCGGAAGAACGCATTCGCCGCGGGCAGGGCGAGCAGGATGATCACCGCCACCAACGCCACCAGGAAGACCACCGTGTCGATGGTGGCGAACGTGGTCTGCCAGGCTGGGATCGCGTCCTGCGCCTGCTTGGCCACCTCGTTGGGGTCAGGCAGGTCGGCCCGGTCAGCGTTGCTCCCGAAGCCGCTGAACGCGTTGCCCACGCTCTGCGAGGCGAGGCTGCAGCTGTAGCAGAGCACGCCGAGGCCGGCGATGACCCAGGTGACGATCCGGGCCGGGTTCTTGCCCCGGCCGTCGAAGATGGCGAGCACCGCGAAGCCGACGGCGAAGGCGGCACCGACAACGATGCCGGCGATCAGTCCGACCATGATCAAATTAGACATGAGCTCTTCGTCGCCGGTGCCGGCGTACGCCCGGGAGTAGACATCCCGGATCGGCCCGATGGTCAAGGCCGAGAGACCGACCGAGACGAGCTGCAGGGCCGCCACCAGATAGAGCAGGGCCACCGCCGCGCTGACCACGCCCGGCCGGCGCTTGGGTTCCGTCGGGACGACCGTGTAGGACATGGCGCGCCTCTCCTTGCCTCGCTACGAAACGTGGGGATCGCGGTGCCGAACCCGATCCGGCCCACCGTACCCGCTCGGCTCCAGACCAGCGGATGACCGGACGGCTACGGACGGGTGCGCCGTCGCGTCCCACCGCGGCGGGCGCGCCGGCGGACCGGGACGCTCGGCTCGCCGTCCGACTCGCCCCCGGCCTCGAGCTCGACGACCGGGTCGGCGGTGGGCTCCGGCGCCTCCGACTCGTCCGCGTCGCGCTCGGTCAGCTCCTGCTCGGTCAGCTCCTGCTCGGTCAGGTCACGCTGGGCCCCGCCGGACCGCGACGAGGCGGCGACCGCGCGTACCTTCTCAGCGATGCCCGACTCGCGGGAGCGCTCGGGCACCGGCTCGGTGTGGATGACAACACCCCGGCCCTTGCAGTGCTCGCAGACCTCGCTGAACGCCTCCAGCAGCCCTTGGCCGATGCGCTTGCGGGTCATCTGCACCAGACCCAGCGAGGTGATCTCGGTCACCTGATGCTTCGTGCGGTCGCGGCCCAGACACTCGGTGAGCCGGCGCAGCACCAGCTCGCGGTTGGACTCCAGCACCATGTCGATGAAGTCGATCACGATGATGCCGCCGAGATCCCGCAGGCGCAGCTGACGCACGATCTCCTCGGCCGCCTCGAGGTTGTTCCGGGTGACCGTCTCCTCGAGGTTGCCGCCGGCCCCGGTGTACTTGCCGGTGTTCACGTCGATGACGGTCATCGCCTCGGTGCGGTCGATCACCAGGTGGCCGCCGGAGGGCAGGTAGACCTTGCGGTCCAGGCCCTTGAGGATCTGCTCGTCGACACGCCATTCGGCGAAGGCGTCGGCGACCCCGGTGTGGCGGCGCACCCGCGCGACGAGGTCGGGCGAGACGTGGCCGAGATAGTCCTCCACCTCGTCATGGGCGTCGTCACCCTGGATGACGACCTCCCGGAAGTCTTCATTGAACAGATCACGCACGACCCGGATGACCAGATCCGGCTCGGAGTAGAGCAGCACTGGCGCTCCGCCGTCCGCGGCCTTGCGCTGGATGTCCTCCCACTGGGCCTGCAGGCGCTTGACGTCGCGGGCCAGGTCGTCCTCGGCGGCGCCTTCCGCGGCCGTGCGCACGATGACCCCGGCGCCTTCGGGAACCAGGCTCTTGAGCACATCGCGCAGGCGCCGGCGCTCCACGTCGGAGAGCTTGCGCGAGATGCCCGAGGCGTTGCCGTGCGGCACGTAGACCAGGTGCCGGCCGGAGAGAGCGACGTGGCTGGTGAGCCGGGCACCCTTGTGCCCGATCGGATCCTTGGTCACCTGCACCAGCACCGAGTCGCCGGAGCGCAGCGCCTGCTCGATCGAACGGGCCCGGCCCTCCAACCCGGAGGCGTCCCAGTTCACCTCGCCGGCGTAGAGCACGGCGTTGCGGCCCCGGCCGATATCGACGAACGCGGCCTCCATGCTCGGCAGCACGTTCTGCACCTTGCCGAGGTAGACGTTGCCGACCATGGTCGAGGCGGACTGGCGGGCCACGTAGTGCTCGACCAGGATGCCGTCCTCGAGCACGGCGATCTGGGTCCGATCACCCCGTTCCCGGATCACCATGACCCGGTCGACGGCCTCGCGCCGGGCCAGGAACTCCGACTCAGACAGGATCGGCGGTCGGGTCCGGCGCTGGTCCCGCCCGTCGCGGCGGCGCTGCCGTTTGGCCTCCAGCCGGGTCGAGCCGGTCACGCCCTGCACCTCGTCGCGACCGGAGCGAGGCTCCCGGATACGCACCACGGTGACCACGCCGTCGGCGGCGGTCGCGTCGGCCTCGCCGGAGCCACGCCGGCGGCGATGGCGCCGACGCCGGGTCAGCGGCTCCTCGTCACCCGCGTCCTCCTCGGGCGCTTCGGGCGCCTCGAGCTCGGTCGTCGCGGCCTCGTCGCCGCCCTCGATGGTGCCCTTGCCGCGACCTCGGCCCCGCCGCCCGCGCCGGCGCCGGCGCCCGGCGGCGCCATCGTCGGCCTCGACGTCCTCGTCTTCGTCGACCGGCTCGACCACCGCCGGCGGAGCCTCGACCGGCTCAGCCGCCCGCCGCGCCCGGCGCCGGCGCGAGCGTCCGGCCTCGGTGCCCTCCGCCTCCGCCGGAGGCGGTGCCGGGCTGACCGGACGGGTTCGGGCCGGTTCAGGGGTCTGCGCCGGCGCCACGAAGAAGACCGCCGTGGTGGGCGGCAGGGCGCTGCCCCGGCGCCGGGACTGCGCCGGCTCCGGACCGGCTGACTCGACCGCCGGCTCACCACCGGCGGCCGCAGCGGGGACCGGGACGCCTGCGGCCGGGGTGGGCTCGACCGCTGCGGCCGTGCCCTCGCCTGAGCCGGTCGTGGCCGCCCGGGTGCGCCGGGTCCGGCCGGCCTTGGCCGGCGGTGTCGTGGCCGGCGGTGTCGTAGCGGGCTGCTGCGTGGTAGCGGGCTGCGTCGTGGCCGGCTGGGCCTTGACCGGCTGGGCCTTGGTCCGCCGCGCCTTGGCCGGCTGGGCCGCGGCAGCCTGGCTCAGGTCGGCCGGGGCGGGCCCGGCCAGCGCCGGCGGCGCCGGTTCGGTGGACGCTGACCGGGCCGACCGCCGCCGCGATCGCGGCGGCGTATCAGCGGTCTTGTCAGATTCTGTCCGAGACTCACCAGTGTCGTCACCTTGTGCGGCTACCACGGCCTTACGGCGGCGACGCGACGGTTCAGCCGGCTGGGTGGCGGCGGCCGGCTCGGCCGGCGTGGGCGACCCATCGGCGGGCGCGCCACTGGCGGGCGCGCCGTTGCCGGTGGCCGTCGCCTTGGTGCGGCGCCGTCCGCGGCGGGTGGGGGCGGTGGTGTTCTCGTCGGTAACGCCAGCCGGCCCCGCATCGGGCTGGTCGCCACCGGCGCTCTCGTAGTCGAGCATCCGGACGCTCTCCAGTTCTGGCCTCCCCGGGCGCGATG
>JBLNGJ010000741.1:0-2954 GCA_050264675.1 Micromonosporaceae bacterium | reverse complement strand
GCCGTCGACGTAGGCCACCCCGGTAACCGAACTGCCCTGGAACGCGGCCACCGTGCCCGGGTAACCAGCCGCGGCGAGCCCGTCGTAGAGGTCACTGGCGAACGCGGCGAACTCGGTCACGCCGGCGAACCCCAACGGCAGCCCGGCCAACGGGTCGGCCGAGAACTGCCGCCAGGTGCCGTCGGGCGGGTTGGCCGGCACGTAGTTGCCATCCTGCAGCACGGCCGACGCGACGAACTCGTCGCCGAGCACGGTCGTCCACACCGGACGATCTGGCGCGATCACCTCAACCCCGAGCGACCGCGCCAAGTACGCCGCCGGCGACAGCGCCCCGCCCACGCCGGTGCTGCAGGAGAGCAACTTCACCCCCTCGCCGGGCGCCAGCCGCACCACGCCTTCGTCGACCAGGCGCCGCATGACCGCGGCGAACTGTTCCTGGGTCAGGTCGAAGCCCGCGATACGCAGGCCCCGTTCCGAACCGTGCACATCGATCGTGAGATAGCCGTCGGTGGGCAGCACCGCCAGGGCGAAACGACGGATCGGATCGGTCGGGGCATAGAACGCCACCCCGGCCCGGGTGGTGAACAGGTTCTCCCGGGCGATCGCCTCGGCCTGCTCGTCGGTGGCCCGGGGCCAGGCCAGCGCCCGGCTGACCACCTGGGTCGGCTCGCCATGCGGATGGAAGTACGGCGCGTCGGCCGCGGCCGGATAGCCCGCCGCCAACCCGGCCGCCGGCGGGGTCGCCCCGAAGACGTCCACGCCACCGGGCACCGGGACCGCGTCCACTGTGGCCCGAATCAGGCCGACCGTCTCGCCCCGCCGGGGATCATCCGGGGCGAGGCCGCGCAACGCCGCGAACCGTTCGTCGGTGACAATCTGCGCCCGATGGCTCGCCTCGGTATGGAACTGCACCTCGAAGACCGGCCCGCCGGTCGGCTCGGACCAGTAGGTGTGCAGGCCCCGGTAGACCGACCCGTCCAGCCAGAACGACCTCATCGCCACCGGCTGCAGACCCCGCTCGGTGAGCAGGCGCATGGCCACCTGGGCATCCGCCGCGTACGTGCGCTCCGGCAGCACGACGGCGTAACGCAGCGCGTCGCGCACGCCGCCCGGGAGTGGCTGCGGCGCGGCCGCGATGGCCTCCGCGAGCGAGTGGGCCGAGCGCAGCCGCGACGGCTCGTCGCGCAACACACCCCCGGCCGCGGTCACCACCTCGCGCAGCACCGGTGTCACCCGAGGCTCGGTCTGCGCGGCCGCGGCGAGCAACGCCCCGACGGCGCCGGTGACCGACCGGCCGCTCCCGCGGACATCGTCCAGGCGCAGGGCCGCTCCGGGTGGCGACGGCCGATGGCCGCGGATCTCACCCGCGCCGCCGGCGAAAGCGGACGTGAACGCCATGGTCAGATCCGCGGCACCCGGCCACTGACCGTGCCAGGCCGCGTCGGCGCCGGCGCCGGCCAGACCGGCGAGGCCCACGGCACCGGCCAGACCGGTCCGGGTATGCATGAGAGTGGGCGCAAGCCGCCCGCCGGCGAGCAGCACCAGACCCGTCGCGGCGCCGTAGTTGACACCGCCGGTCGCGGCGCGCTGGGTGCTGGACCGATCCCACTCGTGCCGGTGCCCACGTAGCGCCTGGATCAGCTGGGCCAGCCCATCAATGGCCACATTGGACACCACCCCGGTGGCGATGGCCTGCAGCAGGCGCACTGCGACGATGCGTACCGTGATCTGGGTCGCCGCCACGGCCACCGGGATGCCGGCGGCCGATGTGCCCAGGGAGGGCACCAGCGCGGCGATCAGCAGGGCGATCTGGATCGCGAGCGCGATCAGGGCGAGCACGAACTGGTACTTCGCATACTCCACCGCGCTCGCCGCGTGCTCACAGGCGTCGGCGAGCTCGGCGCAGACCCCGGCGAGCGTCGCCACGTGGCCGTCGGCCCCGGTACAGACACTCGTCCACAGGTCGGCGAAACGGCCCGCAACCTCGCCCTCGACCGCCGCCAGCACCAGGCCACCGGCCCGCTCCGCCTCGGGCCCGAGGTCGCGCAGACGGGCTGCGGCGGCCGCCCAGGCCTGCCCGCAACGACGCAGTGCGTCCTCGTCGGCTTCGGGCCACTCCGCCCCCACGACCCATTTGAGGTCCGCGAGCTCGACCGGGAACCCCACGGCCACGCTTGATCCCTCCCCGTGCCACCAAGCGGTCTCAGACCGCCGGTTGCGTCGACCACCGCTCGTCGATGAGCGCCGTGGCCCGTTCCTCCGTGATCGGCCAGTACTGACCCGCCCCGCCGCGGACGCCCCGCCATAGCTCGTCGCTGTCGTGCCAGCGCAGATCGTCGTGCAGGGCCTGCCCGCAGCTCAGGTCACCGCGCAGGGCGCGCAGCAGCGGTGCCGCCGGGCCGGCCCCGGTGTAGTAGACCGGCCTCGGCGGGTCCGCCGGCAGCGCGGGCGGGGTGCACACCAACCGAGCCGCCCGGGCCAGCTCGTCCGATGCCACCGTGGCGGGCACCCGATAGCCGCTCGCCTCGATGTGGACCAGCAGCGGCAACGGCGGGGCGACTCCGCGGGTATGCAGGAAGTACGCCAGCGCCTCCGACCAGATCCAGGTGCCGTCGCTGCGGTAGCTCAACGGCACCACCGGGCCGGCGGCCGGAGCGAACGGGTCCGCGCCCAGCTCGTGCGCCCGCAACACGAGCGGGGCCGTGCTCAGATAGGCCTCCAGCCGCGCCCGGCGTCCCAGGTGGACGATGCGCAACCGGCTGGGCGAGAAGAACGGCCGGTCGGCGGCGTCGAAGACCCGGGCCAGTCGTAACGGCGCCGGTGGATCGGGCTCGGCCGGCTGCTCGTGCGTCCACCGCCACCGTGCCTCGTGACCCCGCGCGCAGAGCTCGTCAAGCAGCTCGCTGGCCAGCTTGGCCGAGATCTCGGTGCCGTTGCGCCCAGGCTCGGCGGCG
>JBLNGJ010000740.1:0-15651 GCA_050264675.1 Micromonosporaceae bacterium | reverse complement strand
GCGAGGGCGCGTCGGCCCTGACCGCCCTGCCGATGCTGCAGACCGCGCTCACGCTGGCCGGCGCCGGCGAGCCAGCGGTCGGCCCGAACCCGCCGGTGCCGGCGATCGGCCGGGCCGCGGTGCCACTCGAGCTGCTCATGGCCCCGCCGCTCCGGGAGGCCACCACCGCCGATCACCTGCAGATCGCGGCGACGGCCGCCGAGCCACCGTTGGACGCCGAGCCGGCCACGGCGGGCGCACCGGCCAAGGGAGCCGGCAAGTCCGGTGCGACGAAGTCGACCGACGCCAAGTCGACCGATGCCAAGCCAGCCGACACCAAGGCGAGCGGCGCGAAGGCGACTGCTGACGCCAAGGCCGCTGACGCCAAGGCCGCTGACGCACAGTCGGCCGACGCAAAGTCGGCCGATGCGAAGGCGGCCAAGGCGCCGGCCCTGACGGCAGCGGACGCCAAGACCTCCGACGCCAAGCCGGCCGGCGCCAAGCCGGCCGATGCCAAGCCGGCCGAGACCAAGCCGGTGCCCAAGGCCGTCTCGGCCAAGCCGGCCGACGTGAAGCAGCCGGAGACGAAGGCGCCGGCGAAGGCCGCGCCGGTCAAGTCCGCCGAGACGAAGCCAGCGGAGACCAAACCGACCGAGCCTAAGCCGGTGCCGGCCGCCGCCAAGCTCGTGAAGGCTGCCGAGTCGGTCAAGACCGCCGACGCCACGAAAGCCGCCGATTCCGCCAAGAGCGCCGACTCCACCAAGACCACGGACCCGGCCAAGTCAGCCGATGCGGCCAGGATCGCGGAGGCGACCAAGGTGACCAGCCGCACCCCGGGGCGTGCCGGTCTCAACGGCGGCACGGCGCCCGGCGCGCCCGCGACCGAGAAGGACGACGTTGCCGCGGTGACCGTAGCCGCGGCCCCGCCAAAGCCCCGCAAGCAGCCGTGACGGCCCTCGGCGCGCGTGGCTGACCGCGGCCGCCTCGCCGCCGGCATCCGGCTCGCCCTCACCACCCTCACCGTGGCCCCGCTGCGCCCCGGTCGAGTCGACCGCGGCACGGCGTCGGTCGCGATGGCGCTCGCGCCGGCCGTAGGTGCCCTGCTCGGTCTCCTCACCGGGGCCGCCGGCATCGGCCTGCTCCGGCTGGGTGCACCCGCCGCCCTCGGTGGTGTGTTGGTGGTCGCGGCTGGCGTTGGGCTCACTCGCGGACTGCACCTGGACGGCTTGGCCGACACGGTCGACGCGCTCGGCTCGTACCGTGGCCGGGCGGCCGCCCTGGAGATCATGCGCCGACCGGAGGTGGGGCCGTTCGGCGTCATCGCGATCGTGCTGGCACTGGTGGTGCAGACGGTGGGCGCATCGGCGCTACTAGCCCGGCCGGGGCCGGCGGCGCGGGCCGGCGTGGTGGTGGCCACCACCACGGGGCGCATCGGCGCATGCGCCGCCTGCCGCCGCGGTGTGCCGGCGGCGCGGGCCGATGGTCTGGGCGCGCTGGTCGCCGGCTCGGTGCGGTGGCCGATTCTTATCGCGTGGACCCTCGCGGTCGCCGCCCTGGCGCTGCCGGCGGTGCCGGGCCGGCCGTGGCATGGGCCCCTCGCGGTGCTGCTCGGGCTGAGCGCTGCCGCGCTCCTGGTCCGGCACGCGGTGCGCCGGCTGGGTGGTATCACCGGCGACGTGCTCGGGGCCGCCTGTGAGATCAGTGTCACTCTGAGCTATTTCACCCTGTCGATTTAGCGCGGTTGCGGGGCGTCCCAACCGCTCGTAATGTGGCGCGGCGTGAGCTGGGACGCCGACCGTACCGCCGAATACGGCGCCGTACGTCCGGTGGCGCCGGGGCACCACCGCCGGCAGCACGCGCGCATCGTCGGAGTGGTCGCCGGCGCCGTTCTGCTGGCGCTGGCCGTTGCGGGTGCGATGTTCTCGCCCGTCCTCACCGGCTGGCCGGCACCCGATTCGCGGGCCGGCGTGACGAGTTCCTCCACTGTGGACCAACGTGGCCTCGGGCCGACGCCGACCACCGCGGCGACCACCGGGCTCCCGTCCGCGCCGCCGACGGCGCGCTCAACCGGAGCACCGGCCGGAGTACCCGCCCTGGAGTCGCGCGTCGTCGAGCTCACCAACGCCGAACGCGACGATGCCGGCTGTCCGGCCCTGCGTCTGGACCTCCGGCTTCGCACGGCCGCCCGGGCGTACAGCAACGAGATGGCCCGCTACGGCACCTGGGGGCACACCGGGCGCGACGGCAGCACACCCGGGCAACGCATGGCCCGCGCCGGCTACAACGTCGACGGCGGCTGGGCCGAGAACATCGCCCGCGGCTACGCCAGCGCCGAAGAGGTGATGAACGGCTGGATGACCAGCACCGGGCACCGGGCCAACATCCTCAACTGCGGCCTGCGCGCCGTTGGCGTGGGCGTGGCCCGGGCCAGCAACGGCCGGCTGTACTGGACCCAGGATTTCGGCACCCACTGACATCCGCTCGCCCGGACCAACCGACATACCGCACCCACCGCCTGACCAGACCAGCCGTCGATGATCACGATGGGCCGCGGCCCCAGGTGCAGCCGGACTTCACCTTGCCGGCGCGGAATCGCGACCACGGTCGTCCGGCGATGGCGTGGCGTCCGGCGCGCCCGAGGCGAACATCTTGTTGTTCACCCGCAGCGTGGGGTGATCCCATTCGGGCACCATCACCTCGGCGCTGCCTGGCAGGGCGAGCGCCCAGTCGCGCACCTGTTCGTAGCTCACCCTGCGAGATCGACGTCCCTTCACCGTGGCTCGCTCCTCGCGCTCCTCGCGCTCAGCGGACGGAGGGGGTCACGAACGGCGGCCGGCAGACCCGCATCCGCGACGGACGGCCGCGCACGTCGACATCGACCTCCGCGTCCTCGCCGAGCCCGGCCGCCGTGTCCAGCAGCGCCAGCCCGATGCCGACCCGCCGGGTCGGTGAGAACGTACCGCTGGTGATCTCACCGACCGTCGCGTCGCCGACGCGGACGGCCATATGCGGACGCGGGATGCCGCGGTCCAGCGCGAGCAGGCCCCACAGCTGCCGACGCGGCCCGGCCGCCCGCTCGGCGAGCAGCGCCTCGCGTCCCCAGAAGCGCGGCTTGTCCCACCCGACCGCCCAGCCGGCCCGCGCCTGCACCGGCGAGATCTCCCGGGAGAGGTCCTGGCCGTGCAGGGGGTAGCCCATCTCGGTGCGCAGGGTGTCGCGGGCGGCCAGCCCGCAGGCCCGCAACCCGTACGCCGCGCCGGCCTTGTCCAGCGCGTCCCACACGCCGCCGGCCGCACCGGCGGCCACGACCAGCTCGTAGCCGTGCTCACCGGTGTAGCCGGTGCGGCACACGGTCAACGGCACACCGTGCAGGTCCGCCGTGGCGAAGCTCATGTAGCCGTGCTCGGCGGGCAGGCCGACGGCGGCCAACAGCTCGGCCGAGCGGGGGCCCTGCACCGCCAGCACCGCGTACGCCTCGTGCTCGTCGGTCACGCTGACCCCCACCGGCGCCGCCGCGGCGAGGCGGCGCACCACCTCGGCGGTGTTGGCCGCGTTCGGGATGAGGAAGACGTGGTCGTCGCCGTGCCGGTAGGCGATCAGGTCGTCGACCACGCCGCCGGACTCGTCGCAGCACAACGTGTACTGGGCCCGGCCGGATCCGATCTTGCCCAGGTCGTTGGTGAGGCAGTCGTTGAGGAACTGCGCCGCGCCGGCTCCGCGTACGGTCGCCTTGCCGAGGTGGGAGACATCGAAGACGCCCACGGCCTCGCGCACCGCGGCGTGCTCCTTGAGCACGCCGCCACCTGCATACTCCAGCGGCATCTGCCAACCGCCGAAGGCGGCGAACTTGGCCCCGAGGGCGACGTGCCGCTCATGCAGCGGCGAATGCCGCAGGGTCGCGGTCAGGCTGGCGTCGTCGGTCATGCTTTCTCCTCCGCTGAGGAGAGCGCGTCGTCGGTCATGTGCAGAAACTACCGCCCGGGGTGGCGTGGGCAGACTGACCCAGCCACGTCTAGCATCGCAGAGACCGTTTCGGATGACCGCCCGGGAGGGCACGCGTGACCTCGCTGTCTCTGGTCGATACCGACCCCGCAGAGCTTGCCGTCGATGCGATCGTCATCGGACTGCACGCGGCCGACCCCGATGCACCGCCAGACCTGAGCGGTCCGTTGCTCGCCCCGGGAGCGGAGAGCGTCGCGGCCGCGTTCGACGGACGGCTCGGTCCGACCCTGGAGCTGCTCGGGGCGACCGGTACGCCCGGCGAGGTGACCAAGCTCGCCACGCTCGGTGCAGTCACCGCCCCGGTCATCGCCGCGGTCGGTCTGGGTGCGGCGCCGTCGGACGGCGAGGTCGCGCCGGACACGCTGCGGAAGGCGGCCGCCTCGGCGGTGCGGGCGTTGGCCGGCTCGGCGAAGGTAGCGGTGGCGCTGCCGGCCCCCGATGGCGACGGCGCCGGCACAGAATCGGCGCTTCGGGCCATCGCCGAGGGTGTGCTGCTGGGCAACTACCAGTTCGCCGGCTACAAGACCCGGCCACAGCCGGGCCGTCGTGACCCCGTCCGGTCGGTCTCGCTGCACGTGGCCGACGCGAGCGACCGCATCGCCCGGGCCGAGGTCAAACGGGCCGGCACGGTGGCCGCGGCGGTGACGCAGACCCGAGACTGGATCAACACAGCACCTAACGAGCTGCGCCCACCGGCGTTCGCGGCGGCCGTTTCGCAAGCCGCCACCGACGCCGGCCTCGAGGTCGAGGTGCTGGACGAGCGGGCACTGCGGCGCGGTGGTTACGGCGGCATCCTCGCCGTGGGCCAGGGCTCCGAGGCGGCGCCCCGGCTGGTTCGCATCGCCTACCAGCCGGCCAGCGGCAAGCCACGGGCCAGCGTCGCGCTCATCGGCAAGGGCATCACGTTCGACACCGGCGGCTATGCGCTCAAGCAGGCCCAGGGCATGTGGGAGATGAAGTCCGACATGTCGGGTGCTGCGGCCATCGCGGCGACCATGGTCGCCGTGGCCACGTTGCGCCCGCAGGTCGCGGTCACCGCGTACCTTCCCATGGCCGAGAACATGATCTCCGGTACGGCGTACCGACCGGGCGATGTCATCACCATGTACGGCGGCAAGCGGGTTGAGGTCCTCAACACCGACGCCGAGGGTCGGATGATCCTCGCCGATGCGATCGCCCGCGCGTGCGAGGACGGTCCGGACTACCTCGTCGAGACCTCGACCCTCACCGGCGGCCAGATCGTCGCGTTGGGCCGGCGGATCGCCGGCGTGATGGGCGACGATGCGCTCTGCCAACGGGTCCGGGCGGCCGGGGAACGGGCCGGCGAGCCGGCCTGGCCGATGCCGATCCCGGACGACGTGCGCAAGGGCATGGACTCCGAGGTGGCCGATATCTCGCAGACCGACTCGGCCATGGGTCGGGCCGGTCACATGCTGCAGGGCGGCGCCTTCCTCCGCGAGTTCGTCGCCGATGGTGTGCCGTGGGTGCACCTCGACATCGCCGGCCCGTCGTACCACACCGGTGAGCCGATCGGGTACTGGGCCAAGGGCGGCACCGGCGTTCCCGTACGCATGCTCCTCGAGCTCATCGACGACATCGCGCAAAACGGCTAACCCGCGCGAGCGGAGCGAGCGCCGCTACACAGCTAACTCTGCTGCTTGCGGCGCTCGTTGTAGTCGCGCATGCGCTGCGGGTAGCCGACCAGGGCCACATCGTAGACCGGAATGCCGACCCGGTTGCCCCAGGCGCGGGCAACGTCGAAGCTGGGCACCCGCCGGCGCGTCCATTCACCGTCGTGGGCGATGAGCATCACGGTCACCTCAGTGACCGTCGTCTTGGGCTCGAGGAAGGCCTCGACGCCCCGGCGGGTCTGGACGAATTGCTCAAGATGGGCAAAATCGGTAGCGGTGCGGCTGGCCCGGGGCCCCGCTGAGGAGCGGCGTCGAAACCAGGCCACCAGTGGTCCTCCTCGGGCGGGCACGAAACGTCAGCCGGCTGCGGCCAGGGTAACGCGAGAACGGTGTCCTTGGGCACCTGCCGTCGCCGGTGGAGTCCACAAGTGACAGGATGGCCACGTGTGCCCACAAGGCCTGACAGATCCGCCCGGCCGGCATACCGCAGCGCCGGCCCGAGAGTCGAGAGCGAGCCAGTCATGAACGCAGCCGCCAACCAGCAGGCCGCCACGGACCGCGCCGGCGCGGCCGGCAATGCGTTCGATGTGGTGATCCTCGGCGGCGGTAGCGGCGGGTACGCAACCGCCCTGCGCGCGGCCGAACTCGGTCTCTCGGTGGCCCTGGTGGAGCGGGACAAGCTCGGTGGCACCTGCCTGCACCGCGGGTGCATACCGACCAAGGCGCTGCTGCACGCCGGCGAGGTCGCCGACGTTGCCCGCGAGGCGGGCCAGTTCGGGGTCAAGACCGAGCTCGTCGGCATCGACATGGCCGGGGTCAACGCGTACAAGGACGGCGTGGTGGCCCGCCTCTACAAGGGTCTGCAGGGTCTGGTGAAGAGCCGCAAGATCACCTATATCGAAGGTGACGGTCGGTTCCTCGCGCCGAACGCGGTCGAGGTGGCCGGCACCCGCTACACCGGTCGCACGGTCGTGCTCGCCACCGGCTCGTACGCCAAGACGTTGCCCGGCCTGGAGATCGACGGCGAACGCGTGATCACCTCCGACCACGCGCTGACCCTCGACCGCGTGCCCGCCTCAGCGGTGGTGCTGGGCGGCGGCGTCATCGGCGTGGAGTTCGCCAGCGCCTGGCGTTCATTCGGAGCCGAGGTGACCATCGTCGAGGCGCTGCCCCGGCTGGTGGCCGTCGAGGATGAGGCATGTTCGAAGATGGTCGAGCGGGCCTTCCGCAAGCGGGGCATCGGGTTCAAGGTGGGTCGCCCGTTTGAGAAGGTCGAGCGCACCGGCAACGGCGTGCGGGTCACCATCGCCGGCGGCGAAACCATCGAGGGCGAGCTGTTGCTCGTCGCGGTCGGCCGCGGTCCGCACACCGACGGGTACGCCGAACAGGGCCTCACCGTCGAGCGCGGCTTCGTGACCACGGACGAGCGGCTGCGTACCAACCTGCCCAACGTCTACGCCGTCGGTGACATCGTGCCCGGTCTGCAGCTGGCCCATCGCGGCTTCCAGCAGGGGATCTTCGTCGCCGAGGAGATCGCCGGGCTCAACCCGCCGGTCATCGACGAGAACGGCATCCCCCGGGTCACGTACTGCGAGCCCGAGGTGGCCTCGGTGGGTTTGACCGAGGCGAAGGCCCGCGAGCAGTACGGTGACAAGGTCGAGACGCTCACCTATGACCTGGCCGGCAACGGCAAGAGCCAGATCCTGAAGACGGCCGGCTTCGTCAAGCTGGTCCGGGTCGCCGATGGCCCCGTGGTCGGCGTCCACATGGTCGGCAGCCGGGTGGGTGAGCTCATCGGCGAGGCCCAGCTCATCTACAACTGGGAAGCCTTCCCGGCGGAGGTCGCCCAGCTCGTACACATGCACCCCACTCAGAACGAGGCCCTCGGCGAGGCGCACCTCGCCCTCGCGGGCAAGCCGCTCCACGCACACGGCTAAGCCGCGCCCGCCGTCGAGAGGTTGCTCGAAGCGCACGTCGAGACTCACAGCAGCAGGAGGCAACGTCACATGCCGGTATCGGTCACCATGCCCCGGCTCGGCGAGAGCGTCACCGAGGGCACCGTTACCCGCTGGCTCAAGCAGGAGGGCGACCGGGTCGAGATCGACGAGCCGTTGCTCGAGGTCTCCACCGACAAGGTGGACACCGAGATCCCGTCACCCGCCGCCGGCGTGCTCTCCCGCATCGTGGTACGCGAAGACGAGACCGCCGAGGTGGGCAGCGAGCTCGCCGTGATCGCCGGCGAGGGTGAGGCGCCGCCGGCCCAGTCGCCGCCGGCCCAGTCGCCGCCGGCCCAGTCGCCGCCGCCGGCCCAACCGCAGCCGCCGGCCCAACCGCAGCCACCGGCCCAACCACAGCCCTCGGCCGAGCGGGAGCCCGAGCCACCGCGGGCGGCGGCGAGCGCGCCGGCCGACGCCACCACGGTGACCATGCCGGCGCTCGGTGAATCGGTCACCGAGGGCACGGTGACCCGCTGGCTCAAGCAGGTCGGCGACGAGGTGGCCGCGGACGAACCGCTGCTCGAGGTCTCCACCGACAAGGTCGACACCGAGATTCCCTCGCCGGTGGCCGGAACGGTGCTCGAGATCAAGGTCGCCGAAGACGAGACCGCCCCGGTCGGTGCGGCGCTGGCGTTGATCGGTGTGGCTCAATCAGCCTCAGCGGCGCCGGCGCCAGCCCCGCCGCGGACCCCCGCTCCGCCCCCCGCTCCCGCCCAGGCTTCGGCTCCCGCCACCCAACCGCCCGCCGCTGACGCGGCGCCGACCGGGCCGGTCGCGCCGGCGCCAGCTCAGCCGGCCCCTGGCCAATCGCCCGCTGCCCAACCGGCGCCGGCCGCCTCCGGACCCGACGGGGCCGCCGATAGCGGATACGTCACACCGTTGGTGCGCAAGCTTGCCGCCAAGGAGGGCGTCGATCTCTCGAACATCTCCGGCAGCGGTGTGGGCGGGCGGATCCGCCGTCAGGATGTGCTCGAGGCGTCGACCCGGGCCAAGGCGGCCAAGGCCGCGCCGGCGAACACCACTGCCGCGAACACCGGTGCGGCGGCCACCGCCACCCCGGCCGCCGCCGCGGCGCCGAGCGCGCTGGCGCCCGCCGAAATGCCGACCGCGCCGCCGAGCCCGCTGCGCGGACGTACCGAGAAGATGTCGCGCCTGCGGGCGGTCATCGCCAAGCGCATGGTTGAGTCGCTGCAGGTCTCCGCTCAGTTGACCACCGTGGTCGAAGTGGATGTCACGCGCATCGCCCGCCTGCGCGACCAGGCCAAGGCCGACTTCGCCAGCACCCACGGAGTAAAGCTGTCGTTCCTGCCGTTCTTCGCCCTGGCCACGGTCGAGGCGTTACGGATCCATCCGACGCTCAACGCCTCGCTCGACATGGACGCGGGCACGGTCACCTACCACGACGCCGAGCACCTGGGCATCGCCGTCGACACCGAGCGCGGGCTGCTCGTCCCGGTCATCCGCAACGCCGGCGAGCTGAACCTGGTCGGGTTGGCCAAGCGCATCGCCGACCTGGCCGAGCGCACGCGCACGAACAAGGTGACTCCGGACGAGCTCTCCGGGGGCACGTTCACGCTCACCAACACCGGCAGCCGGGGCGCGCTCTTCGACACCCCGATCATCAACCAGCCGCAGGTCGGCATCCTCGGCACCGGTAGCGTGGTCAAGCGCGCCGCGGTGGTGGAGGATCCGGAGCTGGGTGAGGTGATCCTGCCACGCTCCACTGTGTACCTCGCTCTTTCCTACGACCACCGCCTGGTCGACGGCGCCGATGCGGCCCGGTTCCTCACCACGGTCCGGGACCGGTTGGAGAACGGCGCGTTCGAGACCGACCTCGGCCTCGGTTGAGGCCGTCGCCGACCGTCCGCAGGGGATCGTCGCGCTGGCCCGCCCCACCGCGACCGGGGCATGCCTGATGATGTGAGGCATGCGGATCGTCATGGCCGGCGCGTCGGGCTTCCTCGGAGCACACCTGAAGAAACGTCTGGCGGACGCTGGTCATGACGTGCTGAGGCTGGTACGCCGGGAACCGGCCGGAGCCGACGAGCAGCGCTGGGCCCCCGAGCGGCGGGAGCTGGCGCCGGGCGCACTCACCGGCGCCGACGCCGTGGTGAACCTGGCCGGCGCCGGCGTGGGCGATCGGCGCTGGAACGACGCGTACAAGGAGCGGATCCGGGCCAGCCGGATCGACCCGACCGCCACCCTCGCCGAGACGTTGGCCCGTATGCCGGCCGCCGACCGGCCGGCCGTGTTGCTCAACTCCTCGGCCGTCGGCTTCTACGGTGACACCGGCGACACTGCCGTTGACGAGGACTCACCGGCCGGTTCCGGCTTCCTGGCCGACGTCTGTCGCATGTGGGAGGCCGCGACCGGACCAGCCGCCGACGCCGGGGTACGCGTGGTGCTGCTGCGCACCGGGCTGCCCCTGGACGCTGACGGCGGGTTGCTCAAGTCGATGCTGCCGCCGTTTCGTTCGTTCCTGGGCGGGCGGCTCGGCTCCGGCCGGCAGTGGATGCCCTGGATCTCACTGGGCGACTGGCTCGACGCGACCCGGTTCCTGCTCGACCATGCCGACATCGGCGGGCCGGTGAACGTGGTCGGCCCAGCGCCGGTGCGCAACGAGGAGTTCACCCGACGGCTGGCCGCGCTGGTGCACCGGCCGGTGATGCTGCCGGTGCCCCGTTTCGCGCTGCGGATAGCGCTGGGCGAGTTCGGCAGCGAGGCGGTCGCGAGCGTGCGGGTGCTGCCCGGGGTCCTCAGTCGGGCCGGCTTCGCGTTCCGCCAGCCCGACCTGGCCTCGGCGCTGCGGGCCGCGCTGCACCTGCGCTGAGCGCCCGTCCGGGTGTTGGACCCGCCCGGCCCGGATAGGCTGGCCGGGTGACCGCCACCGTGTCCCTGCCTACGCCGGTGTCTGCCGGCGTCGTCGAGTACCGGCAGGCGTGGGAGGAGCAGCGCCGGGTGCACGAGGAGGTGCTCACCGGCCGGCGGCCCGACACCGTGCTGCTGCTGGAGCACCCGAGCGTCTACACCGCCGGCAAGCGCACCGAGCCGTGGGACCGGCCGGTCGACGGCACCCCGGTCGTGGACGTGGACCGGGGCGGAAAGATCACCTGGCATGGGCCGGGGCAGCTCGTGGGCTATCCGATCGTGCGACTACGACCCATGCAGCCGGGCGGGCCGGTGGACGTGGTCGCCTTCGTCCGCCAGGTGGAGCAACTGCTCATCGACGTGTGCGCGGAGCTCGGCCTGGCCACCACGCGCATCGAGGGCCGCAGCGGTGCCTGGGTGCCGGCCGACGCCCGCGGTCCCGACCGTAAGGTCGCCGCGATCGGGATCCGGGTGCAGCGCGGCGTCACGATGCACGGCTTCGCCCTCAACTGCGACTGCGACCTCAGCGCCTTCGACAAGATCGTGCCGTGCGGTATCCGGGACGCGAGCGTGACCTCGCTCACCGCCGAGTTGGGCCGAACCGTCACGGTGGCCGAGGTCCTGCCGATCGTCGAGCGCCACCTGCCCACCCTGCTCGCGCCGTAGATCCGTCGCCGCGCGCCCCCATCGTGATCGCGTGACGTTTTCCGTACCCGGGTACGGGAAACGTCACGCGATCATGAATGGGCCGGCGCGTGAGAGACATCAGCCGTCGGATCCCGGGGCGGCCGGGTGTCAGGGCGTGAGGCGGTGCAGGTCCCGGGGGAAGAGCGTGACCTCACGGAGGTTTCCGACCCCGGTCAGGCGCATCATGAACCGTTCCAGGCCGATGGCGAACCCGCCGTGGGGTGGCAGGCCATGGCGGAAGGCGTCCACGTAGGTCTGGTACGGCTCGAGGGCATGGCCCCGCTCGGCGAGCACCTGCACGTACTCCTCGTAGCGGTGCAGCCGCTGCGAACCGCTCACCAGCTCCACGCCCCGGAAGATGAGGTCGAAGCCCCGGGAGTACGGGGGGCGGGCCGGGTCGGGATGGGTGTAGAAGGCGCGGGCGGCGGTCGGGTAGCCCTCCACGAAGACGAACTCCGAGCCGTGTTCCCGCTGCGCCCACTCCCCGAGCCACCGCTCGTGAGCCGGCGCGAGGTCGGGTTCGGCGAGCACGTCCTCCCCGCTCGCCGCGGCGATCATCTCGAGGGCCTCGGCGAAGTGCAGCGTCGGGATCTGCTCGGGCACCGTGGGCAGGCGGAGCCCCGTGGCGGCCACGTCAGCCGAAGCCCGGTCGGCGATCGCCGCCAGCATGCCGGCGATCACATCGCGCAGCATCGCCATCACGTCCCGATGGTCGTCGATGAACCCGAGCTCGGCGTCGAGCGAGGTGAACTCGGCCACGTGGCGCACCGTGTCGTGCGGTTCAGCCCGGAACGCCGGGCCCACCTCGTACACCCTCTCGAAGACGCCGACGAGCGTCTGCTTGTAGAACTGCGGCGACTGGGCCAGGTACGCCGGCGTGCCGAAGTAGTCGATGGCGAAGACGTTCGCCCCGCTCTCGGTGGCCGACTTCACGATCTTCGGCGTGTGCACCTCGACGAAGCCCCGCTCGTCCAGTGTGGACCGAAAGCCGTGCACCGCGGCCGCCGACATGCGGAACGCGGCCCGCCGGGACGGGTGGCGAAGTGCCACGTCGGCGTGGTTGAGCAGGGTGGGCAGCGTCGCGGTCAGGGTCGGGCGGTAGAGGTCGAACGGCGGCGGTTCGGCCACCGCGAGCACGGTGATGCTCGGGTCGACGACCTCCACCCCGGCCGGCGCGGTCGGGTTGGCGATGACCGTGCCGGCCACCTCGACGACGCTCTCCTCGGTGAGCGCTTCGAGTTCGGCGCGAGCGGCCGGCTCCGAAACGACCACCTGGGCCAGGCCGGAGGCGTCCCGGACGATCAGGAACGCCACCGACTTGAGCAGCCGGCGACGGTGCACCCAGCCGGCGATGGTGACCTTCTCACCGGCGCGGGCGGGCAGTTGAGCAGTGTGGATGCGTTGCATGTGGTGTCGACCTCCTCGTAGCTCGCAACGCGATCCCGGGAGGTGTGGGCGAGCGGGTGCCTCGCGGTGCCACCACACCTTCGCCGTGCGGTCGGCCGGAGCCGGGCCGCAGGGCCTCGTTTCGTCGCCCGGTCACGGGGGCCAACCGGCGGGCTCTACTAAGCGCCCGGCCCACCCGTACGGGTGGCCCGCGCCGTTCTTCCCGCGGCTCGGGAGGGTCTTCACGCCCCGGCCGGAGTCCGCCTTCGCAGCTGCCGGCGGCTCTCTCCGACTCCGGTGGTCGGTGCGCTACTTGGCTCCGTCGTTGCCTTGGCGCTCACGCTAGCAGCGGCCCCTGGCCAAAGCCGAGTCAGTTTCGTGAGCTTGCCAGCGGGCGCCACGAAAGTGACCCTCATCGCCACCGGAGGCCAGCCGGCCCGCTGCGGACGTAGGCTGTGCCCGTGACCACCGCCTCGCCCGAGGGCCGACGCCTACTGCGAATCGAGGCGCGCAACGCCGAGACACCGATCGAGCGCAAACCGCCGTGGATCAGGGTGCGCGCGACGATGGGCACCGAGTTCACCCACCTGCGCGAACTCGTGCAGCGGGAGGGTCTGCACACGGTGTGCCAGGAGGCCGGCTGCCCCAACATCTACGAATGCTGGGAAGACCGCGAGGCAACCTTCCTCATCGGCGGCGATCAGTGCACCCGGCGGTGCGACTTCTGCCAGATCGACACCGGCCGGCCGGCCGAGTTCGACGCCGACGAGCCGCGCCGGGTGGCCGAGTCGGTGGCCGCGATGGGCCTGCGCTACGCGACCATCACCGGGGTCGCCCGCGACGATCTGCCCGACGGTGGCGCCTGGCTCTACGCCGAGACCGTCCGCCAGATCCACACGCTGCTGCCCGAGTGCGGCGTCGAGCTGCTCATCCCCGATTTCGACGGCGAGCCGCAGCTGCTCGCCGAGGTCTTCTCGGCCGGCCCCGAAGTGCTCGCGCACAACCTGGAGACGGTGCCCCGGATCTTCCGACGGATCCGCCCGGCGTTCGGCTACGAGCGTTCGCTCGGTGTGCTGACCCGCGCCCGTGAGGCCGGCCTGGTCACCAAGTCCAACCTCATCCTCGGCCTGGGCGAGGATGTGGACGAGGTACGCCAGGCGCTGCGTGACCTGTACGCGGCCGGCTGCGAGCTGCTCACGATCACCCAGTACCTGCGGCCGACCCCGCGTCACCACCCGGTGGCCCGGTGGGTCAAGCCCGACGAGTTCGTGCACCTGCGCGACGAGGCGCTGGCGATCGGGTTCACCGGCGTGATGAGCGGCCCCCTGGTCCGCTCGTCCTACCGGGCCGGCCGGCTCTACCAGCAGGCGACCGCGGCCCGCGCCACGGTGAGCGCGCCGGCCTGATGCCGCCGGGGTGGCCGCCCGTCACCGTCCGATGAGGACTGCCGCCCCGGGTGAGGTCGCCGACTCCGGTCGCGACGACGGCGACGGCGATGAAGGCGCCGGCGGGTCAGGCGCTGTCGAGCAGGCCCAGCCGCCGGGCCAGCGCCGCCGCCTCCATGCGGTTGGACGCCTCGAGCTTCGCGATGATCCGCGAGACATGCACACTCGCCGTCTTCGGGGAGATGAACAGCCGTTCCGCGATGCGACGGTTGCTCAGGCCGTCGGCGACCAGGCGCAGCACCTCGAGCTCCCGTCCGGTGAGCACCTCACCGGTGCCGGCGGCCGCCCCGCCCGCCTGGCCGCGCACGCCGAGCCGGCGGGCGAGCGTGGCCACCGCATCGACGATCGGCGCCGCCGCCAGCTGGCTCGCGATCGCGCCGGCCTCGGTCAGCAGGTCGGCGGCGAGGCTCTTCTCCCCCGCTGCGGCGGCGCTTTCGGCGTGCGCGAGCAGCACCCGGGCCAGCGGGTACGGCTGGCCGTCCAGGCGCCAGGCGAGCACGGCCGTCTGCCACGCCGCGCACGCCTGCTCCGGGGTGGCGCCGGCCCCGAGCAGCGCGGTCACCTCGGCCGCGTTGGCCTGTTCGGCCGGGTACCGGGCCGGGATCTGGCCGGCCAACGTGCGCACCCGGACCTGGAGCTCTTCGTCGGATCCGGCCGCCGCGGCCCGGGCGGCCGCGGTCAGCAACGGCCAGGCGTAGCGCGGTTCGACCGCCAGCGCGGACGCATCCGGGGCGACGCCAGCCAGAGCGGCCCGGGCCGCGGTGAGCGCACCGGCCGTGTCGCCGGCGGCGAGCGCGGCGCTGATCCGCAGCTCCTGCACGGCCAGCCGGGGCTGCAGCGCCAGGTAGCCGGCGGAGAGGAAGCCGACCGTACGCGTGGCCAGCTCGGCCGCGCTCGGATGGCCCCGGGCGAGCCGTAGCCGGCTGCGCAGCACCAGATAAGGCAGGCCCAGGGTGCCGGGCGGGTCGAGACGGTACGCCTCGGCGAGCTGCGCCTCGGCCGCGTCCCACTGGCCCAGGGCGAGCAGCGCCTCGGCGTGGTTGGTCAGCAGGAACACCCCGCTCGTGCGGCCCAGGCCGAGCCGCTGGGCGTCGGGCCAACCGTCCTCGGCACTCTGCGCCGACTCGGCGTAGCGGCCGAGCTCGAAGAGCAGGTCGGACATGTTCACCAGCGCCCGCACCCGGCCGGCCAGGTCACCGGCGGCCCGCGCCTGCTCGGCGGCGCGCTGCATCTCCACCAGCCCGGCCTCGACCGAGAGGGCCCGGCTGCACACGCGCCCGAAGGTGATCGCCGCCGAGACTCCGACCGCGGCGTCGCCGAGGTCGCGGGCCACGGCGGCCGCCTCCTGGGCGATCCGGGCGCCGCCCTCGCGATCGGCCGAGGCGAGGGCTGCGGCCAGGTCGGCGAGCAGGGTCGCCCGTTGCGTCGCGTCGTCGACCCGCCCGGCCAGGTCATAGGCCTGGCGCAGCTCGGCGGCGCCGTCGCTCTTGCCGAAGGTGCGCAACAGCTTGGCCCGCCGCTCCAGCAGGCGGGCGGCGCGCAGCGGCTCGGCCGAGGCGTCCACTTCGGCCAGTGCGGCCCGGACCAGGCCGAGCGCCCGCGCGTGGTCACCGGCCTGGATGGCGGCGGTGAGGCTCTTCTCGAGCAGCGCCAGAT
>JBLNGJ010000739.1:0-6914 GCA_050264675.1 Micromonosporaceae bacterium | reverse complement strand
CGGGCTGGTCGAAGAGGCCGCCCGAGACGACGGCGAGCACCAGCACATCGCGTAGGGCCGCCCCGGCCGGGGCCGGCAGGAGATCGACCCGCGAGCCGGGGCGCAGGACGGTGGCGGCGGCCGGATCGGCCAGCCGGACCAGCACACCGACCGTGTCCTTCGGGACGTCCAACGCGGGCACCGCCGCCGTGGACTCGGCCCCGTCGGGTTGCGGCGTGGCCGGCGTGGCCGGGATCGGCCCTGGCGAGGCTGGCGCGGCGGCCTCCGGCGGGCAGGGTGGTGGCTTCGACCCGCCGGCGAGGAGAACACCGGCGGCCAGGGCGAGCAGCAGGGCCACCGCCGTCCACCGCAGCAGGGCGCGGCCCCGGGGCAGCCGGAGCCATCGAGTGGCCAGGGGATCGGGCATGGCCCGGACACTAGATACGACTCGGGTGCGAGGTTGGCTGTGCGTCAAGATCTGTGGACGGGGCGGGCGGCTGTGGACAATCCGGTACCCCGCGCACGTGCCGTGGTACGCGCCTGGGGCCGCGCACCGGCAGTGCTCTGCTGCGCGGCTCGATGATGATCCCGCATGATGATGCGCTGTCGTAATGATCATGCAGGATCATCATTTCGTCCCGATGACGGTCGCGCTCGGTACACGACCCGCGTGTGCGGGACACGACCCGCGTGTGCGGGCGATACCTCGGGCCCCGGCTTAGCTCGCCGGTGTCTTCGCGCTCGCCGACGGGGCGCTCGAGCTGCCGGCACTGGCACTGGCCGGCTCCTTCTTCGCGCCGCCGCTCTTCGCGCCCTCGCCCTTCGCCCCGTCGCTCTTCGCGCCCTCGCCCTTCGCGCCGTCGCTCTTCGCGCCACTGGCGGAGCCGTTTCCGGCACCGTCGCCCGCGCTGACCTTTTCGCCGGGCCGGGAGTCGGTGCGGTAGAAGCCGGAGCCCTTGAACACGATGCCGACCGCCGAGAACAGCTTGCGCAGGCGCCCCTCGCACTCGGGGCACTCGGTGAGCGGCTCATCGGTGAAGGACTGCACCACTTCGAGCTGGTGCCCGCAGGCGGTACAGGCGTACTGGTAGGTCGGCACCGTCGCCCTCCATGATCGGAACTGGCACTCGCTAACTCCGAGTGCCAATATTCGCGCATATCCGGCCCGGCGTCCACTCGCCGCTGCCGGCGTACGCGGGGATCATCGGGCCCGAGTGACGGGGATTACGGTGCCGGGCCGAACCACAGCTCGCCGGTGGGGGTCAGCACCCCGCGCACCGGCCGGTCGTGGGCCTGCGCCGGCACGTGCTCGGCCACCTCGCCGTCGTAGAGCAGGGCGAGCACCGGCACCGTCGGGTCGACCCGGGGCAGCGCCCGATCGTACGAGCCGCCGCCGCGCCCCAGCCGCATGCCGGTCCGGTCGACCGCGACCGCGGGCACCAGCACCAGGCCGGCCCGACGGATCGCGTCCCGACCGAGCCGGGGTGTGGTCGGCTCGCTCGGCCGGGTCGGGGTCAGCATCGCCGGCCCGGCGTAGGGGGCCCAGTCCAGGTCGCCGTCGGGCTCGCGTACCGGAAGCAGCACCAGCTCGGCCCCGGCGGCCAGGGCCGGCAGTAGGGCCAGGCCGCCCGGCTCGCCGGTCATGGGCACGTACGCGGCCACGACCGTGATGCCCCGGGCGCGCAGCAGCGTCACGGTCCGGTCGGCCAGCGCCTGGTCAGCCTCGGCCCGGCGCTGGGCGTCCAGCGCCCGGCGGGCGGCCAGCGCGGCCGCGCGTACCGCTGATTTTTCTGACAATTGCCCCATCTGGGCGTCGGCCATGTCCTGCGCACCATCCCCGCGGTTGTTCGAGTCAGCACTGTCGTTCGAGTCACTGTCGTTCGGGTCAGCACTGTTCGGGTCAGCACTGTCGTTCGGTCAGCATCGCAACAACTCAGTCTGGTTTCGCTCGCAAGCAACGCAAGACTCACCGTTCTCCTCGCGGGAGGGGCATTGTCGCTGCGCGCGCGCCTGGGCGCCGCGTTCCTGGCGGCCGTCCTGGGTCCGGTCCTGCTCGGTGCGGTCGGCGTGGCCGGGATGGTGCAGGTCGGTGCGCGCGAACGCGTCGGCGAGCGGCTGACGCGGGCCGCGGCGACGGTGCAGGCCACGGTGGCGGGGCAGTGCCAGCGGCTCGGTGCCGCCGCGGAGGCGGTCGTGCTGGGCGGGCTGCCCGCCAGCGCCCAGGGCGTGGTCGACCGGGGCCTCGCCAGCGGAGTGCGGGTGGAGGATCTGGCCGGGGCGCCGCTGGCCATTGCCGGCCAGATGCCGCTTCGACCGTGGGCCGACTGCGCCGGCCGGGCTGGAGCGGCGCCGGCTGGCTGGCTCTTCGACGCGATCGTCGCCGCCGCCGAGCTGCGGGCACCGGACGGGCAGCTGCTCGGCCACGCGTACGCGGTGCTCGAGGTTGATGAGAACTTCCTGGGCTGGTTGAGCGAGACGGCCGGGGTGAGCGTCGGCCTGCTGCCGGCCCAGGCGATGGCGGCACCGCCGGCCGACCCGGGGGCCGCGGCGGCGATCGGCCTGAAGCCGGGCGGCACCGCGCGGGCGGCCGACGGCTCACTGGTGGTGCGGGCCGGGCCGCAGCCGGATCAGCCGCTGCCGCTCGTGCTCTCGGCCCGCCCGGCCTGGCCGGCGCCGCTGCTGCCGTTCTTCGCCGCGGCCGTGCTGGCCACCGTGTCGGGGCTGGTCGTGGCCTGGTGGCTCACCCATACCCTCGTCCGCCGCCACCGGGAGGCGCAGCGGCTGTCCATCACGGACCCGCTGACCGGGCTGGGCAACTACCGCTACCTGCGCGAGTGCCTGCGCCGGGAGGTGGAGCGGGCCAGCCGGTTCGGGCGGGAGCTCGGCGTGCTCGCCCTCGACCTGGACCGGTTCAAGGAGGTCAACGACGAGTACGGCCACCGCGCCGGCGACGCGGTGCTGGCGGAATTCGCCCAGCGCGTGCGGCACGTGGTGCGCGAGGTCGACCTCATCTTCCGCCGCGGCGGTGAGGAGTTCGTGATCCTGCTGCCGGAGACCGACGCGGCCGGCTGCGTGACCGCGGCCGACCGGCTCGGGGTGGCGATCCGCGGTGGCGCCTTCGCCGTGGACGCGGCGGCCGGGGTCCGGATCACCGTCTCGATCGGCATCGCGGTGTTCCCGGTGCACGCCGAGACCGGACCGGAGGCGCTCGACGTGGCCGACGCGGCGCTCTACGCCGCCAAGGCGGCCGGGCGCGACACATTTGTGCTGGCCGCGCCGGCGCCGGCCGAAGGCGGCGAGGCCCCCCGGGCGGGTGTCGGCGGCGCGTCGGGTGGGTCAGGCGCGCGGTGGCCGGCGCCGGGCGGCTAGTCTCGGCACATGCCGGAACAATTCCGACCGAGTCGCGCGGTTAAGGCGGTAATTCCGGCTGCCGGCCTCGCCACGCGGTTCCTTCCGGCGACCAAGGCCGTGCCCAAGGAGCTGCTGCCGGTGGTGGACCGGCCGGTGCTCGAGTACATCGTCGAGGAGGCGGCGGCCGCCGGCATCACCGACATCCTGCTCGTGACCGGCCGGGGCAAGACCAGCATGGTGGAGCACTTCGACCGCCAGCCGTACCTGGAGGCGCGGCTGCAGGACAAGGGCGACCTGGAGAAGCTTGCCGCGGTGCGCCGTTCGGCCGAGCTGGCCGAGATCTACACCTGCCGCCAGGCTGAGCCGCTCGGCCTCGGGCACGCGATCTCCTGCGGCGAGTCGCACGTGGGTCACGAGTCGTTCGTGGTGCTGCTCGGCGACGAGTTCGTCGACGAGGACGCACCGCTGCTGCCGGCGATGCTTGACCTGCAGGCCCTTACCGGCGGGATCGTGCTGGCCTTCCTGGAGGTCGAGCCGGCCGAGACGGCCCGCTACGGCATCGCCTCGGTGGAGCCGGCCGAAGAGGAGCTCAACGAGATCGTGGCCAAGGCGCCGGGGCTGGGTGACGCGTACCGGGTCACCGGCCTGGTCGAGAAGCCGGCCGCGGACCGGGCGCCGAGCAACCTCGCCGTGGTCGGCCGGTACGTGCTGCCGCCGACGGTCTTCGGCGCGATCCGGCGGATCCCGCCCGGGGCCGGCGGTGAGATCCAGCTCACCGACGCGCTGGCGCTGCTGCTGGCCGAGGGCACCCCGGTGCACGGGGTGGTCTACCGGGGTGCGCGCTACGACACCGGCCTGCCGCTGGGCTACCTGCAGGCGGTGGTGCAGCTGGCGGTGAAGCGGGCCGACCTCGGCCCGGCCTTCCGGCAATGGCTGGTCGACTTCGTCGAGACCGAGCTGGGCCACGTCGAGCTGTCCCCCGATGCGAAAGCGCTTGCCAGACCGGGCGGGTGACCGATGACGGCACTCTCCACTGTGGTCTCCGAAGCGCTGCCGCTGGCCGACTACCTCACCTGCGTGCTCACCCAGATCCGGCCGCTACCCGCGCGCGAGGTCGAGGTGAGCCAGGCCTACGGCCAGGTGGTGGCCGAGGAGATCCGGGCACCGGCGCCGTTGCCGCCCTTCGACCACGCGACGGTCGACGGGTACGCCGCCCGCGCCGACGACCTCGCCGGCGCCGCGGTCGGGCGCAGCGTGCGGCTCAACGTGGTCGGAGACCTGACCGCTTCGACCTGGCGCCCGGTGCGGCTCGCCACCGGCACGTGCGTCTCGGTGGCCGCGGGTGCTCCCCTGCCGGCGGCCGCCGATCTCGTCGTCCCGCCGTCCGCGACCGACCAGGGCATGGCCGCGGTGGAGATCCACTCGACGACCCGGCGCGGCAACGGCGTACGGCGGACCGGGGGAGAGGTGCCCGGCGGCGCGGGGCTCGCCACCGCCGGGACGTACGTGACCCCGGCCCTGCTCGGCCTGCTCGCCTCGACCGGGGTCGGGCACGTGCGGGTGCGGGCCCGCCCCCGGGTGGCCATCGTGGCCACCGGCGACGAGCTCATCGAGGCCGGTCGGGTCAGCCAGCCCGGGCAGGTGGTGGACGCGAACTCGCCGGCCCTCGCCGCCGCCGCGGTCGAGGCGGGCGGGCAGGCGTACCGGGCCAGCATCTGCGCCGATGACCCGGAGCGGCTGCGGGCGGCGCTCGACGAGCTGGCCGGGCGAGCCGACCTCGTGGTCACGACCGGCGGCACCGGCCACGGGCCGGGCGACATGGCGCGGCGCGGGCTCGGCCGCGACGGGCCGGTGGCCTTCCGCGAGGTCTCGGTGTTTCCGTGTTCGGCCCTGGGCTTCGGCTTGATGACTCGGCCGGGTCCGGCGCGCGGCGCGGCGGTGCCGGTGATCTGCCTGCCCGGCGACCCCGGCTCGGCGCTGATCGGGTTCGAGGTGCTGGCCCGTCCGGTGATCCAGATGCTCGCCGGCGGAGAACCGTCGTTCCGGCCCAGCGTCCGGGCGCACCTGCTGGAGACGATCGCGTCACCGGTCGGGCGGCGGGAGTTCCGGCCGGCCCGGGTCAGTGAGCGCCGGGGCGGCGGTTACACCGTCGCGCCGCTGGCCGGCGGGCCGTACACGCTCTCCGGCCTCGCCGTCGCGAATGGACTGATCGTTCTCGGCGAGAAGGTCGGGCAGGCGGCGGCCGGGTCCACTGTCGACGTACTGCTTCTCGATCGGCGATGCTGACGGCAGAATCGGCATCGCCCGTATCGTCGAGGATTGCGGTCTAACGTCGCGGGCTGAGGTCTAGCGTTGAAGGCTGCGGATTACCGTGGGGAGGTGAACGTGGGCGACCTGCTCGGCCCACCGGGCTGGCCCGCCTACCTCGACGACCCGGCCAGCGGGGTGAGCCTGCGTCCGTACCGGCGCACCGACGCGGCCGCCTGGGCCCGCATCCGGACCCTCAACGAGGAGTGGCTCTCCCGGTGGGAACCGACCCCGCCGCGAGGTTCCTGGGCGCACCTGAACTCGATCGCCGCCTTCAAGGTCGTCTACCGGGAGCTGCGCCGCACCGCTCGCGTCGGCACCGCCATGCCGTTCGCGATCTGCCTGCGCGGTCGCGACGGGGCTGAGCAGCTGGTCGGGCAGGTGACGCTGGGCAACATCGTGCGGCGGGCCTTCGGCTCCGCGTACGCCGGATACTGGATCGACCAGGCGGCGGCCGGCCACGGCGTGGTGCCCACCGCCCTCGCGCTCGCGGTCGACCACGCGTTCGCCGCCGGCGGCCTGCACCGCATCGAGGTGAACATCCGGCCGGAGAACACGGCCAGCCGACGGGTGGTGGAGAAGCTCGGCTTCCGCGAGGAGGCTTACCACCGGCGCTACCTGCACATCGACGGCGACTGGCGTGACCACATTGGATACGCGCTGACCGCCGAGGAGGTCGCCGCGGACGGTGGACTGCTCGCGCGATGGCATCGGCAGCGTGGCATCCGCCAATCTGCCTAGTGCACACTTAACCTCTATGCACCGGTGCGTGGTGTGGCGCGCCGGCCGTGAGGCATGTGACGAGAGGGGTGAGGGTGCCGACCTCGGTGCTCCTCGCCGTCCTCGCCGCTGCGGGCCTGCTCGCTCTCGCCCCGGCGCTCGTGCGCCGCTACGACGCGACCGAACGGCTCGCCGCGGAAAGGGCGACCACGACGGCGCGGGTGCTTTCCCGCCGCCGCCGTCGGCGTACCGTGCCCGGGCCCGCCCCGATCAACCCGCCCCGGCTGCTGCTGCGCCCCCGGCTCGCCCGGCCGGTCAAGCGCGGCTCGCAGTCTGGCCGGCGTTCCGGCGGGGGCCGGGCTGCGGGCGGGGTGGCTCTGGGCGGGCCTGGCGTGGTGGCTGGCGGGGCAGTTGCGGGCGGGGCGGTTGCGGGCGCGGCGGCTCGGCGGCGCCGGGGCCCAACCGCTAGCGCGACCGCCCTCTACCGCCGGCGGCGGGTGTTCTTGGCTCTGCTCCTGCTCAACCTGGCTGAGCTCGCCGGCGTGCTGCTGGTGGGC
>JBLNGJ010000738.1:0-4206 GCA_050264675.1 Micromonosporaceae bacterium | reverse complement strand
CGGCCGAGATGCCCCGGTCATCGTCGATGTCGGCTGCCGTCTCATCGACCTGGCCGGTCTCATCGACGTGAACGGCCTCTTCGAACGGGACGGCGTCGTCGAGCTCGGCCCCGGCCGAGTCGACCTGATCCGTCCGACTGTGGATCTCGTCGGTGCCCGCGGTGCTCATGGTGGCCACGGTCTCGTTCCTCCCCGGTGGTCGCGTGGCGCAGATGTTCGTCACCCGATCAGCGTCCCGCGTGGGGCGTGAAGCGGTCGTGAGGTGACGGGCCGACGACCCCGTCCGAACGGATGAACTGCGCACGCGATCACGTGGGGTTTGCACGAGTACGCCCGACCTGCGGCGCGAGCAACGTCGGTGCGCCTCGAGCTCAGCCGGCCTCGATCAGCACCGTGCGCGGACCCACGTTGACGCTCTCGACGAGCATGCGGGCCCGGAACCGTCCGGTCTGCACCGTCGCCCCGCGCTGGCGCAGCGCCGCCACGAACTCGTTCACCAGCGGCTCGGCCACCTCGGCCGGGGCGGCCTCGGTCCAGCTCGGCCGCCGTCCTTTGCGGGTGTCGCCGTAGAGGGTGAACTGGCTGACCACGAGCAGCGGGGCGCCGAGCGTGGCGGCGGACCCCTCATCGTCGAGGATGCGCAGCTCGTGGACTTTACGGGCGAGCGTCTGGGCGACCGCCGGGGTGTCGGTGTGGGTGACCCCGAGCAGCACCAGCAGGCCGTCGGTGATCGCGCCGACCACCTCGCCGCCCACGGTCACCGAGGCCCGGCTGACCGTCTGCACCACCGCTCGCACGGGGCGAGCGTAGGTGTTCAGCCGACCGGCGCCCTACTCGACCGGCGTGAGGTAGCCACGCTCGACCAGATGGGCCACCACCGGCAGCGCCATCGCCTCGAGCTCAGGTTCGGTCGTCCCGGTCGCCGCGGCCAGCACGGCGAGCAGGTCGTGCAGGGTGACCGTCCCGTCCGCGCCGGAGAGCAGGGCCAGCACCACCGGATCCACCTCCTCGGCCCAGCGCAGGCCGCTGGCCAACGCGATCCGCTGGCGCGACACCGCCCAGTCCTCCCCGTCGTGCGCGGCCTCCTGGATCAGCCGCAGCTCGTCGGCCCGGCCGAACTTGACCGGGAGCAGAGCCGCGCCGTCGTGGCCGGCGAGCCAGTCCTGCCGGTCGAACCAGGCCGAGACCTGCGCGCCGAGCGGCGCCGACACCGCCTGGCGCAACTCCTCGACCCGGACCACCGGCCGGCCCGCCCCACGGCGCAGCGTGACCAGGCCGAACCCCACCGCGTCCACCTTGGCGGCATCGAACCAGTCCAGCCAGGCCTGCACCCGCGCCGGGTCGACCGGCTCGGCGGCGTCCCGCAGCCACATGGTGACGTACTCGACCGGGTCGCACACTTCGCGCTGGATGATCCAGGCGTCGCAGCCGGCACCGACCCAGCCGGCGACCCGCTCCTGCCAGTCTTCGCCCGCGACGTGCAGCCAGTTCGCCAGGAACTGCATCACGCCGCCCTCGGTGAGCACGGCCGCGGCGGCCGCCGCGAGCTCGGCGCAGACGGCGTCGGCCGGCCGGTCCGAGTCGCGGTACGCGTACCGGGTCACGCCCGGCCCGACCACGAACGGCGGATTGCTCACCACGAGGTCGAACCGGCGCCCGGCCACCGGGGTGAGCAGGTCAACGGCGAGCAGCTCCCAGCTCAAGCCGTTGAGGGCGGCTGTGGTCGCGGCGAAGCGGAGCGCGCGGTCGGAGAGGTCGGTGGCGGTCACCTGGGCCGCGTGACCGGACAGGTGCAGCGCCTGGACGCCACAGCCGGTGCCGATGTCGAGCGCGCTCGTCACCGGGTCGCGCATGGTCGCGTCGATGAGTGTGGTGGCGGCGCTGCCTACCCCGAGCACGTGATCGGCGCGCAGCGGCCCGGGCCGGGCCTCGGCGTCGAGGTCGGCGAGGACCCACCAGTCGCCGTAGATGTCCAGGTCGATCGCGGCCCGCAACCCGTCGCCGTGGGGCTCGATCAGCCCGGCGGCGAGGGCCGCAGCGAGCGGGAGCGGGGCCAGCGCGGACGTAAGTGACGCCGTGGACTCGGTCTGCCCGGCCAGGAACACCCGGACGAGGGTGGCCAACCGGTCCCGCTCGACCGTGGTGCGGAGCACGGCCCGGAAGTCGTTGCGGCGCGCTGCCCGCATCGCCGCCGGCCCGATGCGCGCGGCGACGCCGGGCGCGGTGAAGCCGGCCGTGTCCAGTGCCTCGCGCAGCTGGGCGATGCCGTCGGCGTCCAGGATAGCCCTCACCGCGCCATTCTCCCGTCGGCCGCATCATGGATGGCATGAGGCTGTTGCGGCGCAAGCGCGCCACCCCGTATTCAGAGCTGCCGGAGTTCCAGACCGGGCTGGTGGTGCTCACCCGCGGCGGGAGCTGGCACATTCTCAACGCCAATGCCGGCATCGCCCCCGACCCCCGGCCGGCACGCGCCGACCTGGCCGGTCCGGCGTTGGCCGCGGGTTTCGGGGAGAGCTGGGCCCGGGCCAAGGCGGGCGCGAAGCGGGTGCGCGGCCTGGATGAGTGGATCCGGGCGCTGCACCCGGACACGCCGGAGGGCGACGACGATGGTCTCGCCGCGGCCTGGCAGGAGTTCTTCCTCGGCGGTGGCGTCGCGTTCTCCGTGCGGACCCGGCCCGAGGAGGGCATCATCGCGGTGCGTTGCTGCTGGGTGTGGCCGGCCGCCGGCCGGGAGCGGGTGCACGCCGGCACCCGACCGGCGGACCGGCTGGCGGTGACACCCACCGACGACTGGCAGCCGCTCACGCTCGACGCCGCCTCCTGGCGCGAAGCTCCGATGTGGACGGACGCGGCCGCCTGGTTGCGGGCGCGGGCCACCGACGACTCCCGCTGCGCCATCTGGTGGGCGGCCGGCGCCGACGGCGCCCCCGATGCGCCGATCGCCGACTGGTCGGAGGCGGCCGAGTCGCTGCGCGCCTGGTGGTCGGGCGCAGCGGGGCCGGCCGCCGCGACGACCGAGCTCGCGCGCTACGGCGTACCCCCGGCCGGGTTGGCCTGGCTGCGATGGGATCCGGCGGGCTCGCCACGAGCGGACGGCCTCGGCGCCGTGCTCGGGTTCGGCCGCGACGCCGGCGGCGTGCGCCTGTACTGGGGCGACCCGGCCACCGGATCAGCGCCGCCGCGGCGCTGGCAGGCCGAGCCGGTCGACCCCGACCGGGCCGAGCAGGTCGCGGCGGAGGCGCTGGCCACCGGTGGCCAGCCGACCACAGTGGAGTGGCAGCCGGTCAGCTCGTGACGCGCCGCCGATCAGCTCGTGACGCGCCGCCGGACCGCCCACAGCGCCGCCTCGGTGCGGGAGGCCGAGCGCGTCTTGCGCAGCAGGTTGGACACGTGCACGGCGACCGTACGGATGGAGATGTCCAGCGACCTCGCCACCTGCTTGTTCGACATCCCCTCGGCCAGCAGGGCCAGCACCTCCTGCTCGCGGGCGGTCAGCCCGGGACCGTCGAGGTCGGGATGCAGGTGCTCGGGCAGCGGCAGGTCGGCCAGCACGGCTGGGCCATCGGCACCGGCCGCGGCGACCAGCTCGGTGAGCCGGTACGGGTTGCCCTCGGTGCGGGTGCGGACGGCGTCGACCAGCGCCGGCTCGAGCTGGCTGCCCGGGTAGGCCTCGGCGAGCAGGGTGGCCACCTCGGCGGCGGTGAGCGGGCCGAGGTGCTGGCGGATGGCGCCCGGGGAGCCGGCGAGCCGGGCGAGCGTGCGCGCGGCGAGCTGGGGCGAGTCGGCCGAGTCGGGCAGCCGGCTGGTCACGATCATCAACGCCGGCAGGTCGGGCGTCGACGCCAGCTCGCCGACGAGGTTCAGGCTCGCCGGGTCCAGCGCGTGCAGGTCCTCGACCAGCAGGACCGCCGGGCCGTCCGCGACCAGGGCCCGGACCGTACGCACGGCCAGGCGCAGCAGCGCCGTCGGGGCGTAGCGGTGGTTGGGTGGGTCCGGATCCTGGGCGAGCCAGCCGAGGGCGTCCGCCGGCAGCGGCAGGCCGGCCGGATCGCGCCCGGTGAGCACCGCGGCGAGCCAGTCATACGGTGCTGGGGTGTGCACCCGGGCCGAGCCGGTGAGCACCACCCTCGGGCCGGGCCGCAGCATGGCCAGGGCGGTGGCGGCCAGCCGGCTCTTGCCCACACCGGCCGCACCGGTGATCACGGC
>JBLNGJ010000737.1:0-3673 GCA_050264675.1 Micromonosporaceae bacterium | reverse complement strand
ACCCGGGTGGTGCGCCGCGACGGTAAGGGTCGGGTCTCCACCGTCCGGGCCGGCCTGGAGCAGCTGCCGGCCGGATTCGACATCACCTGGTTCGACACCGCCCCGGCCCGGCGCGGCGACGGCGAATCGGTGCCGGCCAGCACCTTGGGCACCGTCCTCGCCGGCACGCCGGCCGAGATGGACGCGGCCGTGCTGGCCGCGGTCGGCCTGCCCTATGAGCAGTTCACCAGCTGCGTGGTGCTGCCGCAGGGCGAGTTCGCCCGGTTCCTGCACGCGAAGCCGGCCGAGCGGCAGGAGATTCTGGTCAACCTGCTCGGTCTGCACGTCTACCAGCGCATCGCCGAGCGGGCCACGCTCGCCCAGAAGGAGGCCGAAGCGGCGGCGGCAGCCACCCGCGGCGTGCTCGCCGACGCCACCGGCATCGACGATGCGGCGTTGGCCGACGCCGAAGCGGCGGTGGCGGCGGCCCGCCGGCTCGCCGGCGATGTCGAGGCCGCGGTGCCGGAGCTGGACGAGGTCACCGCCCGCCGCGACGCGGCCCGGGTCGAGCTCGACCGCGTCGACGCCGAGCTCGCCGTCCTCGGTGCGGTCAGCGTGCCGACCGGGGTCGAGGCGCTCGCCGCGGCGGCCGAGGCGGCTCAGCTCGCGGCGGCGGAGGCGGCCGCCGAGGTGACCTCGGCCGAGGAACGCGAGGAGAAGCTGCGCGCCGAGCTGGCCGAGGCCGGTGACCCGCTGGCGCTGCGGCGCCTGCTCGATGCGTACACCGAACAGACCCGCCTCACCGACGAGCTCGCCGGGCTCGCCGCGGCGGTGACCGCGGCGCGCAGCGAGCACGAGAAGATGGCCACCGCCCACGCCAAAGCCAGGGCCGTGGTGGAGGCGGCGGCGCAGCGGGCCGCCGCGGCCCAGCGCGGCGTCGAAGAGGCCCAGACCGCGGACCGGGCGGCGTCGCTGCGCCCGCACCTGGTGGCGGGCGCGCCGTGTCCGGTCTGTGAGCAGACGGTGACCCGGGTGCCGGCGCTGCCCGACGCGCCGGCCCTGACGGCGGCCCGGGCCGCGCTCGAGCAGGCCCGGTCGGCGGTGGAGACGGCCGAACGCGGCGCCGCCCAGCGCGAGGCCGCCCTGCGCGACCTCGACCGCAACCTCGCCGCCGCGACCGGCCGGCACGACCAGCTCGCCGCCCGGCAGCACGAGGTCGATCGCCGGCTCGTCGGTGCGCCGCCGGCCGACTCGGTCGAGGCCGACCTCGCCGCGGTCACCGCGGCCGAGCGGGAGCTCGCGGTGGCGGGCGAGAACCTGCGCGGCGTGCGCCAGCAGGCCCGGGCGGCCGCGGCCGAGGCCCGCCGGTCGCAGGAGCGGCTGGGCGCGTCCTGGCGGCGCTTCGACGAGGTGCGCGACGGCGTGGCCGCCTTCGGTCCGCCGGCGGCCAACCGCGACGACGTGGCCCGCGCCTGGCATGCGCTGGCGGCGTGGGCGGCGACGCAGCGGGCCGGACGCCTGGCCGGGCGCAAGGCCGGAGCCACCGCGCTCGCCGCGGCCGAGGCCGCCGCCGACGCCGTGCGCGGGCGGCTGGACGAGCTCTTCATCGCGGCCGGCCTCACCCCAGCCAGCCTCACCCCGGCCGACCGCACCGTCGGCGGCGCCCGTTCGGCCGGGCGTGGCCGCGGCGCCACCACTGCGATCACCGCGACCGCGACCACGGACTACCGGCGGGCCGCCGCGGTCGTGGTCGAGCGCGCGGTGGCCGCCCACGAGCAGATCGTCGAGCGGCGCGCCCAGGCGGCCCGGCTGGCCGAGCAGATCACCGGGTACGAGCGGGCGGCCCAGGTGGCCCGGGCGCTGGCCCAGCACCTGCGGGCCGACCGGTTCGAGCGGTGGCTGCTGGAGGAGGCCCTCGACTCACTCGTCATCGGCGCCTCCCACATCCTGCGCGAGCTCACCGCCGGCCAGTACGACCTCGGCCACGACAAGGGCGAGTTCTTCGTGGTCGATCATGCCGATGCCGGGCTGCGCCGGGCGGTGCGCACGCTCTCCGGCGGCGAGACGTTCCAGGCGTCCCTGGCCCTGGCGCTGGCCCTCTCCGACCAGCTCGCCGGCCTCTCCAGCGCGGCCGCCAGCCTCGAATCGATCATGCTCGACGAGGGCTTCGGCACCCTCGACGCGGCCACCCTGGACACCGTCGCGGCGACCCTGGAGAACCTCGCCGCCCGGGGCGACCGCATGGTCGGCGTGGTCACCCACGTGCCGGCCCTGGCCGAGCGCATCCCGGTGCGCCTAGAGGTGCGCAAGGACGCGCGCGGCAACGCCCGGGTCGAGCGGACGGGCTGACCGCGTGGCCGTGCGGCTCTACGTCGACGCCTGGGATCCGTCGTACGCGTCACCGCTCGATCCGGGCGAGGGCGCTCCGGTGGCCGAGAGCACCGCGCAGCTCGGCGTCGATGTCGAGGTGCCGGCCGCCTCGTGGCGGCCGCTGGCGGCACCGGCCGACATGCGCAGCCCGGCCGTGGTGCTGCTGGTCGACGGAGTACGCCGCGTCGACGCCCGGATCTGGGTCGAGGAGGCCGACGGCACCCTGCACCCCGGGCTCGCGGCCTCCTACGCCGCCGGGGTGGTCCGGTGTGACCTGCGCGGCGGGCTGGCCGTGGTGGCCGCGGCGAAGGTCGCCCGGGGGCTCTTCACGCCCAGCCCGGGCGCGGTCGACCTGGTCACGGCGAGCACCCGCTACCCGGTGCGCCGGGTCGCCGTAGCCGAGCCGGGGCAGCTCAGCGCGGCCGTGCAACCGCAGCTGCACACGCTCGAGGTCGATGTCTCGCTGCTCGCCCGGGCCGTCACCGAAGAGGCCGACGACCTGCTCGTCATCGACGGACCGCTGCGCGGGCGCAGCCACCTGCCGCGCGCGCTCGGCTACGTCAAGACCCACCGGGTGCAGTACCTGCCGCCGGCGCTGTCCACGGTGGTCGGACAGCTGCGCCCCGGCCAGCGCTCGCCGGTCTTCCTGCTCGGCACGACCTGGCACCGGCACACGTGGGACCTCAAGCTGCCCGGCCCGCCCGGCTCACCGTGGGCCGGCGTGGTGCGCGTGGAGGCCTCGGCCGACCTGCCCCGGGGCGAGGCGATCGCGCTGGCCGACCTCTCCGCGGTCACGCTGCCCCGGTTTGCCTCCCTGGCCTACAAGGACGCCCGGGCGCCGCAGAACCTTACGCCGATCGCCGGCCTGGAACGTAAGCTTCGCGGCATGCTCGGCAACGCGGCCCTGCTCTACCGGTCGCTCGTCGCAGCGGCGGCGAGCCTGGACCGGACGACGGTTGACCAGCCGGCGGTCTTCGGCCGCCCGGCGCCGGCCGGTCAACCGGCCCGGCCGCCGGCCGTCGACCGGACGGCCGACCACGCGGCAACGGCGTGAGCAGCCGCCGGCTGACCCCACCCGACCGCTACGACTTCGCCGGCACGGTCGGGCAGCTCGCCATGGGCCGCTACGACCCGTGTGCCCGGGCCGCGGCCGGCGGGTTCTGGCTCGCCGCGCGTACCCCGGTCGGGGTGGGCACGCTCTCGCTGCGCCGGGAGGCCGGGGCGCTCGTCGCCACCGGCTACGGGCCGGGCGCCGACTGGCTGGTCGAGCGGGCCGACGCGGTGGCTGGCCTGCGCGATGACGTCACCGGGTTCGCCGAACTCG
>JBLNGJ010000736.1:0-2537 GCA_050264675.1 Micromonosporaceae bacterium | reverse complement strand
AGGTGCCGGCGCGGCCGACGATCGCGCGGCCGCAACGGCACCGGCACTGCGCGGTCGACGCCACGCCGCTGGAGCCCGACCCCGACCCGGCGCCGTCGGCGCGTTAATGGTCGGCGGCGTCCCAGTCGCGGCCGCCGCCAACGGAGACTTCGAGCGGCACGTCGAGTGGGTACGCGCCGCCCATCTGCTCGCGCACGTGGGACTCGAGGTCGGCCCGCTCACCTTGAGCCACCTCGAAGACGAGCTCGTCGTGCACCTGCAGCAGCATGCGCGAGCGCAGCCCGGCCGAGCGCACCGCTTCGTCGACCCGCAGCATGGCCACCTTGATGAGGTCGGCGGCGGAGCCCTGGATCGGGGCGTTGAGCGCCATCCGCTCGGCCATCTCGCGCCGTTGCCGGTTGTCGCTGGTCAGGTCGGGCAGGTAGCGCCGGCGCCCCAGCAGCGTCTCGGTGTACCCGTCCAGCCGCGCCTGCGCCACCACCGAACGCAGGTAGTCGCGCACGCCGCCGAACCGCTCGAAGTAGCCGTCCATGAGCACCCGGGCCTCGTCGGGGGTGATGCCCAGCTGCTGGGCCAGGCCGAAGGCGGACAGCCCGTACGCCAGACCGTAGTTCATGGCCTTGACCCGGCGGCGGTGTTCTGGCCCGACCTGCTCGAGTGGGATGGCGAAGACCACCGACGCGGTGGCTGCGTGGAAGTCGGCGCCGGAGCGGAACGCGTCGATGCGCGCCTGGTCCTTGGAGCGGTGGGCCTTGATGCGCATCTCGATCTGGCTGTAGTCGGCGGTCAGCAACGACTCGAAACCCTCGCCGACGATGAACGCACGGCGGATGCGCCGACCCTCTTCGGTGCGGATGGGCACGTTCTGCAGGTTGGGGTCGGTGCTCGACAGCCGGCCGGTCGCCGCGACGGTCTGGAAGAACGTGGTGTGGATGCGCCCGTCGTCGCTGACCGACTTGAGCAGCCCATCCACTGTGGACTTCAGTTTGGCCACGTCGCGGTGGCGCAGCAGGTGCTCGAGCACCGGGTGGCCGGTCTGCGCGTACAGGCCCTGCAAGGCGTCGGCATCGGTGGTGTAGCCGGTCTTGATGCGTTTGGTCTTGGGCAGGGCCAGCTCACCGAAGAGGATCTCCTGCAGCTGCTTGGGTGAGCCGAGGTTGAACTCGCGGCCCACCACCGCGTACGCCGATTGCGCGGCCGCCTTGACTTCGGCGGCGAAGTGCGACTCGAGGTCGGAGAGGTAATGCGTGTCCGCGGCGATGCCGGTGCGCTCCATGTCGGCGAGAACATGCACCAGCGGCAGCTCGACCTCGCGCATGAGCCGCATGGAGGCCTCGTCGTCGCGGGCCAGCTCGGCGTGCAGCGCATCGGCCAGGTCGAGGGTGGCCCGGGCCCGCAGCATCAGCTGGCGGGAGGCGTCGTCGCTGCCGTCGTGGGTGTCGCCGAGCCCCTCGAGCACCAGCTGTCCGGTCTCCGGTTCCTCCACCCGCAGCTCCCGCTGCAGGTAGCGCAGCGCGAGATCGGTCAGGTCGTAAGAGCGCTGGTCGGGCCGGGCCAGGTAGGCGGCGAGTGCCGTGTCGGTGCTCACGCCGTGCAGCCACCACCCGTGCGCGGTGAAGGCGAGCAACGCCGGCTTGCTGTCGTGCATCACCTTCAGCCGGGTCTCGTCCGCGAGCCACTCGGCCACGGCCGTGTCGTCGTCGGCATCGAGGCCGGCCGGGTCGAGCCAGGCGGCCGGGCCTCCGGCCGTGGCCAGCGCCAGCCCGGTCAGCACGCCGGTGCCCCGGCCGAACGTGCCCGACACGGCGACACCGACCGCCACGCCCGGCGGTGCGTGGTGCTGCAGCCAGGCCCGCACGGTGCCGGACCCGAGCACCTCGCCGGCCAGGTCGAAGCCCGACTCCGCCTCCGGTTCGACCGCCTCAAGGTACTCATAGAGCCGATCGCGCAGGACGCGGAACTGCAGCGTGTCGAAGACCTGGTGCACCGCCTCCCGGTCCCACCCGCGCCACGTGACGTCGGGCGGCGCCAGCGGCAGGTCGAGATCGTCGATGAGCCGGTTGAGCTCGTAGTTGCGCAGCACCGAGCCGAGGTGCTCGCGCAGGCTGTCGCCGACCTTGCCCTTGATCTTGTCGACGTTGGCGACCAGGCCATCGAAGTCACCGAACTGGACGATCCATTTCGCCGCCGTCTTGTCCCCCACCCCGGGCACACCAGGCAGGTTGTCGCTGGACTCGCCGACCAGCGCGGCGATCGCCCGGTAGTGCTCCGGACCCACCCCGTAGCGCTCGGTCACGGCGGCCGTGTCCATGCGGGCCAGCTCGGAGACCCCACGGCGCGGGTAGAGCACGGTGACCCCATCGGTCACCAGCTGGAACGCGTCGCGGTCGCCGGAGCAGATGAGCACCTGCATGCCGGCCGCCCGCCCTTGGGCGGTCAGCGTGGCGATCACATCGTCGGCCTCGAACCCCTCCTTCTGCACCACCGGGATGCGCAGCGCGGCGAGCACCTCCTGCATCAGGCTGACCTGGCCCTTG
>JBLNGJ010000735.1:0-3096 GCA_050264675.1 Micromonosporaceae bacterium | reverse complement strand
ATCATGAACTGATCCACGTGTGGAGCAAGGGCCGCTCAATGAAGTGCGCCATCATCGGCGCCACCCAGCGCCCGGCGATGGTGCCCCGCTGGATGTACTCCTCGGCCCGACACCTGTTCCTATGGAAGGACTCCGACACCGAGGCCCGCAAGCGGTACGGGGAGATCAGCGGCTTTGACCCGCGGTTGCTGGCCCGCTACCTGGATGCCCTGCGTCGATTCGAGTGTCTCTATATCTGCCCGGAACGTGACCTGATGGCTCTGCTCACCCCGGCGCCGTTTCTGCCCGACCCACGCGAGGCCCGCCGCGAACTGGCTCAGTCGTCATCCAGGACGTGACGGCCGAAGTACCACCGGGCGCCATACCCGCCGGTCTGCCCGGCGGCGCGCCGTAGGGTGCGCTCCTCGGTTTCCAGGGCCGAGACGATGCCGGCCTCGCGATGGTGCCGGCGCGCCTGCCCGTGGTAGAGGAAGGGCAGCGCCTCGGGGTGCATCTCGCCCCGCTGGATGCGGGCCGCCCATTGGTCGACGAATTCGATCGTCGATGACGTGCCGAGCCGGGAACGGGCGCCCGCGGCTGGGTGCGACTCCAGCGCCCGGCGTAGCCGGGCGAGGCTGGCCAGGGCCGCGCCCGGGGTGATACCGGCCACGGCTGCCCCCTCTGTGACCGTGATCGATCAGGTCCGGCCGAGCGTATCGGTTGGTAGATCACGTGTGCTAGAGTGCGCGCGCAATGGGTAGTCCGAAAATGATCGGGAGGCGACATGGCGGGCACGGCGACCGTCGAGAGCAAGCCGGCGGCGCCGGCGAAGGGGGCACCGGTCCGACGCTTCCGGGCTGGCGTCCAGCAACACCTGGAGACGTACAAGACCTACAACGCCACGCTGAGCGCGGCGGGCACCACAACGTTCCTGGACGACGTGGTTTCGTACGGCTTCCTGCGGGGCGTCTTCCTCAAGGTCACCGTCACCGGCGGCGCGGGTGGCAGCGCGACCTATGAAGAGGATGCGCCGTGGTCGTTGATCCAGCAGGTCCAGTTGCAGGACGTCAACAGCGTCAACATCATCGCGGTGATCACCGGCTACGATCTGTACCTGATCATGAAGTACGGCGGGTACTACTTCAGCGCCGACCCCAAGCAGGCCGAGGAGTACACCCAGGGCGGGGCTAACGGGAACCCGGTCTTCATCCTCTACGTGCCGCTTGAGATCCGGCACCGCGACTGCGTGGGTGCGCTGCCCAACAAGAGCAGCAACACAGCCTACAAGCTCCAGATCATCGTGGCCGGCACCAATGACATCTTCGTGGTCAACCCGGTCACGCCTCCCACGAACGCCCGCATCGACTTGATCCTTGATGCGTGGTGGGAGCCCCAGCCGGCCGACCTGGCGGGCCGGACGCAGGCCGACGAACCACCCAGCCCCGACACCGTGCAGTATTGGATGAAGGCCAACTTCACCCACGCGGGCGCGGAGAACATCACTGACCAGCTCAAGCGGCTGGGCTACATGTACCGCAACCTGATCGGCACCTGCCGGACCACCGCGCCGGCCCGGTCGACGACCAACTTCCCGAACCCTCTCACGATCATCTACGAGGGCCAGGCGATGACCGTCCCCGACCGCCAGCTCTGGCGCCACCTCATGGCCCGCTACTTCGGCTACACGGCCACCGTGGAGACCGCGGGCGGCCTGGACACCGGCGTGATGGTCTTCCCGTTCAACCGCGACTTTGGGCTCAGCCCGGGCGCCGAGATCGGTAACGGCTACCTGCCGACTGCCTCGGGTACCCGGGTGGAGTTCCAGGGCGCCATCGGGGCCGCTGGCACCATCCAGTGGCTCATCAACGACGTGTCCGCGGTCGACGAGCTCGACATCACCGGCCCGTAACGGCGCGGCCCTGATCAGGCCGGACTGACGGCCGGGAAAACGGAGACGGAAATGGCGAAGGTGACCATCGCCGACCTTGAGGCCCTGCTCGCGTCGCTCAAGGCCGAGCAGGCCGACGCCGAGAAGCTCAACCCCACGGAGGAGTTCGTGGCGGAGCTTTTCGACCACAAGGTCGACCCGCGCAAGCTCGCCGACTTCATCGCTCGCGTCGTGCGGGCGCTGGATCGTCTCGGCGTGGACATCCACGCAGAGGGCGGCGAGGACGAGACCCAGCCCGAGGGCGACGTGGTGGCCGACGCCATCGCAGCGCCCGCCGTGGTGCCGCCGGTCGGCCCCACGGGCGAGACGAAGGAGTAACCGTGCCGGCGATCGTGAAGGACTCACGGTTCTGGTGGGGCGTCGCGGCGGGTTTCTTCGTCGCACCGATGGCGCTCAAGTTCGTGAGCATGCAGACGGCCCGCCTCAAGGCACGCGCGGCGGGCTGAGTCGTGGCTAAGGGCGGCGTCAGCCTGCCGGGCTTGGTCCTGGTCAGTGCCGGCGCCGTCCTCGTCTACGCGGGCGTCGAGGACGCCGAGGGCGGCCCGATCGGGGTGGTCACGGCACTACTGCAAGGCCGCGCACCAACCCCGGGCGTGCGGGTCGTCACCGACTCGGCCACGGGCGGGGCGGCCGGGTGGATCGGTCACACGATCGACCCGGCCAAACGCCTGACCCAGGCTGAGCGGGCCGACACGGCGGCCAGCGCAGGCGGCAGCGGGGCATCTGTCGTCGGCGTGGCCCAGACCTATCTGGGCGTCCCCTACCGGTTCGGCGGCGCGAGCCGGTCGGGCATCGACTGCTCGGGCCTGGGCATGGTCGCCTACCGCGACGGAGCCGGGATCGCGCTCCCGCACCGGGCGACCGCGCAGGCGGCCCGCGGCCGGCGCGTCCCGCGCGGCGAGGCTCGGCCGGGTGATCTCGTCGCGTGGGGCGTGCCGGGCAACTACCCGCACATCGCGCTGGTGGTCGACTCGGTCCGGTGCATCGCGGCCTGGACGTGGGGCCGGCCCGTTTCATACGGCACCATTGACCATCGGGCGGTACCGGGGTTCGGTCTGCCAGACATCATTCGGATCTTGGGGTAGGGCGATGGCTTCATCGGCAACCGGCATGGTGGTGACCGCGGGCGCGCTGGTGCTCACCGAGAACGCGCTCACCGGCAAGTGGGA
>JBLNGJ010000734.1:0-3630 GCA_050264675.1 Micromonosporaceae bacterium | reverse complement strand
CGAGATCGGCTGGCTGCTCGACCACGCCGACGGTGATGCCATCGAGGTCACCGGGGTGCCGAACGCCCGGGTCGCCGCCGACGTCGAGGCAGCCCGGTTGCTGACCCGCGCGGATGGCCTCGGCACGGTGGGCGATCTCCGGCTGGCCGCCGGCAAGGTGTCAGCCGGCCTGGATCCGGAGGAGCTCTACCAGCTCGGTGCCGACCGAGGCTGGTCGGTGGCCGTGGGTTGGGCGGCCGGCACGGCCGGTGGCTCCCTCACCGCACTCTTCCGGCGTGGGCCGGGCGCGCCGACCCCGATCAACGCCTGGCGCGCCGGTGAGGCGGACGACGAGCCGGTCGGGGTCGGCGATCGGCTCACCAATGCCCCGCTGCAGAGCTGGCTTCCGGAGGACCTGGAGCACCAGGTCTGGGAGTTGCTGCGCCAGAGCATGCCCGAGGGGGAGCGGGTCAGCCACGTGGTCGTCCTGGACGAGCTCGCGCGGACCGCCGACGGGCGCATCGACCCAGCCGCGCTGCCCGCGGCGGCGGAGGGTGCCCCGAGCACGGGCGCGGACACCATGGTGCCACCACGCACCGCGGCCGAGCTGCAACTGGCCCGAATCTGGGAGCGGGTGCTGCGGGTGCGTTCGGTCGACGTCCGCACGTCCTTCTTCGAACTGGGCGGCGACTCGCTACTGGCGATGCGCGTGGTCGACGAGGCTTCCGAGGCGCTACATCGCGAGGTCGCGCTGGCCGTGCTGCTGCGCGACCCGACCATCGAAGGGATGGCCGCCGCGCTGGTCGCGGAACCGGCGCCCTGGCAACCGCTGGTCGAGATGACGCCGGGCGACGGGACGCCGTTCTTCTGCGTGCACCCGGCCGGCGGCAACGTGCTCTGCTACGCCGAACTTTCCCGGCTGATCGGCGCCCCCCCGTTCTACGCGCTTCAGGCCCGGGGCGTCGAGGGTGACGACCCGCCATTTGACGACCTCACCGCCATGGCCGCTCGGTACCTGGAGGACGTGCGCGCCCGGCAGCCCTCCGGCCCGTATCTCCTCGGTGGATGGTCCATGGGCGGGCTGGTCGCGTACGAAATGGCCCAGCAGCTCGTCTCGGCGGGCGATCGGGTCGGCCTGCTGGTGCTGATCGAAACCCCGACCCCAGACCTTATCGAGGATCTCCCCGACGACGCGGCGGCGCTGGCGCAACTGCTGGACGGGGTCCTGACCGTGGATCTCGCCGAGTTGCGGGCGATGCCGGCCGAGCACCGGTTCGGCCATGTGTTCGCCGAGGCGCAGCGGGCACATGTGGTGCCGCCCGGGCTCGACGCCGACCGGGCGCAGCGGCTCTTCCAGGTATACACGACACACGTGGACGCGGCCCGGCGCTACCGGCCACGTCCCTACGGTGACCGGGCCTGCGTGCTGCGCGCAGCGGAGGGCCGGCTCGGGCCCGGGGATGGCGGTTGGCGCGGTCTCCTCACGGGCTCGTGGGAGCTCATAGAGGTACCCGGAAACCACGACACGATCGTCTTTCCCCCGAACGTGCAGCGCCTGGCCGAGGTGCTCCGGGCGCAGCTTGCGGCGGCGCTGGTCACCTGAGGACCGGCTACTCCCCGGCGGCGCGGTCACCGCTCAGCTCGGCCGCGAGCCGCCGCCGGTCGACCTTGCCGTTGGCGTTGACCGGAAGCTGCGCCACGTGCCAGTACCGGACCGGCCGCATGTACGGCGGCAGCTGCTCCTGCGCGTAGTCGGCCAGGTTGGCCGTATCGACCGGCTCACCGGTGTAGACCGCGTGCAGAGCGGGCTCGGTGGCCGGGATCGCCAGCACCACCGCCGCCTCGATCTTCGGGTGCGCGCGTAACACCGACTCGATCTCGCCGAGCTCGACCCGGTACCCCCGGATCTTCACCTGCTCATCGACGCGACCCAGGTGCGTGTGGACCCCGTCCGGGCCGGTTCGCACCCGGTCGCCGGTCCGGTACCACGCGTCCGCCGGGACAGTCTCGTCGGCGCTCACCCGGGCCCGATGCCCCTCGAGGCGGGCGAAGGAGCCTCGGTTCTGCGCGGGGTCAAGGTAACCGTCGAAGCGCTGCGAGCCACGCACGCACAGCTCGCCCTCGGCGCCGACGACGCCGTCCTCGGTGAGCACGACCGCCTCCAGGTGCGGGTGCACCGCGCCGATGGGCACCGTGCCGTTGGCGGTGACCGGCCACCGGGCCGGATCTGCGGGCAGCTGGTAGCTGGCACAGCAGATGGTGAGCTCGGTGGGACCAAACTGGTTTTCGATGATGCTGCGCGGTGCGGCCGCCGCCCACGCCCGGGCCGCTTCGAGGGTAAGCGCTTCGCCGCCGAAGATGCTCCAGCGCAGGTCCGGCATGCTCGCCGGCGGCAGCGTGCCTTGGCGTTGGGCCATCGAGATCACCGACGGCACCGAGCACCAGTGGCTCAGGCGCCGGGTGGCGACGAGGCGGGCCGGGTCAAGCAGCTCCTCGGGGCGTGGCACCACGAGCGTGGCCCCCGAGCACCAGGTGAGGAACATCGCCAGGACCGACGCGTCGAAGGTCAGCCCGACCGCCTGCGCCAGCCGGTCGCCGGGGCGCAGGGCGTGCCGTCGCACGCAGTACGGGAGGTACTGGCTGAAGTTGCGGTGCCGGATCGGCACGCCCTTCGGCTCGCCCGTCGAGCCCGAGGTAAACAGGACGTAGGCAATGTCTTCGGGCCGCCCGCGGTACGGCTCGGCGTACGCCGGTGCGTCGACCCGCCAGAACCACGGCGTGCCGCGCGAGCTGAGCGTGACCGCCGCGGCACCGGTCGGCCCGGTCAGCGGGCCCAGCTGCGCGGCGCCGGCATCATCGGCCACGATGGCGTCCACTCTGGAGTTTCGGCAGATCCGCAGGTTGCGACCGACCGGTGCGTCCGGACTCAGCGGCACCACAGCGGCCGCCACCCGCAGCGCGGCCAGGTAGCCGGTGTAGGCGGCCAGGCCTGGCGCGGTCAGCAGCCCCACCGCGACAGGCGGCCGGCCGGCCGCGCCGACCAGCCGGCTGGCCAGGCGCTCGACCAGGTCGACCAGCTCCCTATAGCGCACGGTCTCGCCGCCCACCTCGACCGCGACCGCTTCGGGATGTCGCGTCGCGGCGTCGTGAAACCAGCTGAACAGCGTCCCATCCGGCGACAGGGGCGCGCTCACGACCTGCTCCCCCGCCAGCCCAAAAGGCGGTGGGCGAGCATCAGCAGGCCCACCGTGAGCCCGCCGAGCACCGCGAGGTCCACCGGCAGCGGCAGGTAGGTGGGAACACCCCCCAGCACGTGGCGGAACGCGTCCGCGGCGTAGGTGGTCGGCACCACGAACGCCACCGGCCGCAGGAAGCCCGGATAGGCGTCGAGCCGGCTCATCAACGGGGACAGGAAGAGCACCCCTGCGAGCAGGAGGTTGCCGATGAGGTTACCGGCGATGGCACTGGGAGCGCGCGAGCCGAGCAACGCCCCGAGGCCGGCCATCGCCAGGGCCGCGAGCGGAGCCAGGGCGAGGGCGGCGAGCAGTGCGAGCGGGCTGACGTCGAGGAAGGCCACCCCGAGTAGGCCCAGACACACCACGCCGGGCAGGGAGAACAGCAGGTGCGCGCTCACGAACGCGAGCACCAGGC
>JBLNGJ010000733.1:0-7287 GCA_050264675.1 Micromonosporaceae bacterium | reverse complement strand
TCTGCCTCGGTCTGGTCGACCTCGACAATCCGTTGATCGGCAGACAGCCGAACGAACTTGGTCATATGCCCTCTCCTGTCTTGCTCTTGGTGGGCGGCGATGAGGTCGTTCATCTGCTTGTAGCCCTTGACGCGGCGGAACGAGCGCTGGGCGTTGATCATGCCGGCGGCGGTCCAGCGGAGCACCATCTGCCCGTCGCGCCAGCGGGTCACGTTACGGTTCGTGGTACGGGCGATGGAGATCATCGACTCGATGGGGTTCGAGCTGGTCAACGTCTTGGCGAGGGTGCCGGTGATGCCGAGCCGTGCCGCAGTGAACAGCTCGGGCAGTCCCTCACGCAGCGAGGCTGCGGCGCCGGGGTGTCTGCGCTCCAACGCCGTGGCGAGGGCCTTGGCGTCGCGCAGCCCGGCCGCCGCGTCGGGGTTGTTCAGGGCGCGGACGAGCTTGAGGTCGACCCAGTCCCGCTCGGACTCGGGCAAATGTTCGCCGACATTCCGTCTCTTGTGGACGGTGCAGCGTTGGATGGCGGCCTTGGCGCCGAAGACGTCTCGTACCGCGGACGAGAGCGCCTTGGCGCCGTCGATGACCACCAGCAGCCCATCCTCGACCTCTAGGCCGCGGCCAACCAGGTCAGCCAGCAGGTGACGGGCCACGGTGGCGTTCTCCGTTGAGCCCTCCCACAGCCCGACCGGCACCTTCGTGCCGTCGGCGGTGATGACCAACGCGACCACGCAGCAGTGCTCGGCGATGTGCTCCCCGTCGATCATCAGCACCTTGACCTGCAGCGGCGCCAGGTCGCGGGTCAGTATCTCGGCCAGGGCGGTCCTGGTCGCCGCCACGAACCGGCGCGAGATCGCTGACCGGCTCGTCGCCGAGGCCGACTGCTCCACTTCGGCGCCGACCGGTTCGGCTGCCGCGCCGTGTCGGCGGGTGGCCAGCCCGGCCAGCATCCGCTCCATCACCACCGTCGACAGCTGGTCCTCACTGGCGAACAGGTGGTACGCGGTCAGCGGCACCTCGTGCCCATCCATGGTCCGGGCCCGAGGCCGGGTCACCGGCACCCGCCGGCCACCCAACACCACCGACCCCCGCTCCCGACCGTGCCGTGACGCGACCCGATCCGCATCGTGGCGACCCTCGGCCCGCACACCGCGGCCATCTCCGCGTCGAAGATGGTCTGCATCACCGCCATATGCGCACCCAGGGCTGTCACCTGCTCGCAGCTCCGTCGGCCACGCCTGGCGACGATCCGCGCGCTGGTCAGCCAGCTGGACCTGTCGTCGGCTGAGCAGACCCGGCTGGTGGCCGCCGACGCGGACCGCCCGCCGGCTCGCGATCGGGCCGGCGCGGTGCGACCGGTGGGCGGGCCGGATGAGCTGCCGGGCACACTCCCCGACCTCACCGGCCGATCAGGGCCAGCGGCCGCGGTCACCGCGGCCCTACTGGGCCGCGGGAGCACGATGGCGGCCGCCGCCCGGCTGGGCGCGCCCCGGGTGGTCGGCATCTGCGGTCCACCGGGCGTGGGCAAGACCAGCCTGGCGGTCCGGGTCGGCCACCTGCTCCGGGAGCACTTTCGATGTGCCTGAGCCGGATGCCGAGGAGCTGATCGAGGAGCTGGTCGAAGTACGGCTCGCCGAGGCCAGCGGCGCCGGCGGTCAGCAGCCCGGCCGGTATGGCATGCATTCGCTGCTGCGGCTGTTTGCGCGGGAGCGGTGCCGGGCCGAAGAACCAGCGCCCGAGCGGACCCGGGCGGCCCGGCGCATGGTCGGCGGCTGGCTGCACCTCGCCGAGCAGGCGCAGACCCGGCTGCCCGGCGGGAGGCCGCGCATCGGCGTCCGCGGCGGTCTCCGGTGGTCGGTACCGACCGACGTGACCGCGGCGGCGGTGGCCGACCCCGAGGCGTGGTTCGAGACCGAACGCCTGGCGTTGGCCGGGGCGGTGCGGACCGCCTGTTCCTTCGGTCTGGACGAGCTGGCCTGGGATCTCGCCGTGTGTCTGGGCCGGTTCCTGGAGGTGCGCGGGTAGCCCGGCCATCGGAAGATCGTGGCCGGCGCCGGTATCCACGCCATCGCCGTCGCCGTCCTCGCTGTGTCGCCGGTCGTCGCGCACAGCCTGGCTTCGTTTGACCCCGCCCCCAGCGCGGCCGCCGTGGTCTTCGCAAGGGCCGGCGGGGCATCCGTCTGCCGTGGACCACCCCCACTCGCGCTGAACTGACCGCGGGCTTCGAGGTAGCTGCCCTGGCCTCCAGGGCCCGATCCGCGCGTCCATCACCGGCCTGCCGGCTGTAGGCAGGCACAACTCCGACGGTGTTGGGCGCTCAGTTACGACACGAGCGCGTTACAACCCGCGTACCATCGCGCACATCGGGCCGTCGTTGACCGGATCGGATCGGGTTGGACCGGTCCAATGAAGATCCTCGACGTCGGCTGCGGCACGGGCCAGCTGCGGATCTGCGCATCACCACAATGGTCATCACCGACGGCTACGGCCCTGTGCCGACCATCGACCTCGTTGTCGCCGCTCCCCCGCCGCGCCGGGTCTGGGCCTGGCCGGCCACCCTGGCGCGGACGCGGTCGGCATCCACGAGGTGACGCACGCAAGCCTTGGCCGCCGGCGCTGGGCGAAGCCCCACGTGGGCCCCGCCCAGGGCCGGCCATGGGTGGATGAGTGCTACGGCGAGACCGTCAACCGGTCGGTGTAGATGTTCTGGTTCCGGTTGCCGATGCTGTTCGTTGCATCCGGAGTTGGCGTCAGGTCGCACTGGCCCGCGGGCACGTCGCGGTTGTCGGCCCAGACGATGTGGACGATGTGGTTGGTGCCATCCCAGCGCGCGTCCAGCTCGATGTAGTCGCCGTGGAACGCGGACGTGCCACCGCCGAACATCCGGCAGTTTCCGTTGTGCGACACGTCGGTCACGCGCTCTTCGTGGCTGAACGCGGGGTAGACCGCGCCGTCGCAGTTCGTGCAGGCGTAGTAGACGTCGAGCGCTTCGTTGTTTGGCGTGACGCTGTTCCTGAAGTCGAACCAGGCCACGTGCAGCGCGTGGTTGGACACCTCGATGGTCGGCCAGATCTGGTGCCGAGCACCGGGATCGGTATTGACCTGGACCGGAGCGCCCCAGGTTGCACCACCGTCGGTGGAACGTTGGACGTAGATGTCGAAGTCACCGGCGAGGCTCATGTACGCGACGTACACCACGTTCGAGTTGGTGTTGTCCACCGCGACGAAGGCGAAGGTCGGCGTGCGGAACGTGACGCCGGGAGCCTGCCCGGCCACGAGCGAGCCGACCGTGACCGGCTGGTCCCAGTGCCTCCCACAGTCGGTCGACTTGGCGACGCTGATCGTGCTGGTCGTGTCGGAACCACCGGCGAACGTCCGGTATGCGATGTAGATCGTTCCGTCCGAACCAACCGCGATGTCGGAGCCCTGGTTCAGTCGGGTGCCATCCGAACCGCCGCTGGAGACGACCTTCGGCTGGGAGAAGGTCGCGCCGCCGTCGGTCGATGCGGAGAAGACGATCGGGCCGGAACCGTTGACACCGTGGAACGGTGTGTGCGTCACGTAGATGTTCCCGGCACAGGGGCTGGCCGCGGGCGAGTTGAGGTCCACCTCCATCCAGTTCTTGTCCACGAAGGTGCCCGCGGAGCCGAACGGTTGGTTCGGTGGTACGGCGAAGCCGACAGAGCCGCGATCGACGACCGTGGTGCCCGCGTAGGTGAAGTGCGGCGGCGTCCCCGCGCTGGTCGTGGTGCTCGCGGTCGCGGCACTACCGGGGGTGTAGGTGAACCTCGCCACGTACACCACCGTGTCGACCGGACGGTCGGGCTGATCGAAGTTCCGGTTGAACGCAATCCCCGCCACGTACAGGTTGCCGGACGCGTCGAAGCGGATCACCGGATCGCCCGAGCCGTCGAGGTTCTTCAACGGCGAGGCGAGCCCGGCCGCGGAGGTGTCGGTCGGGAACCCCGGAACCATCGTGTTGAAGCCATGAGGGAACGGTGGTGCGCCGAACCAGGTGGCGCCACCGTCGAAGGACAGGTACACCGGCATCCACACGTCCCCGGTGTGCGGCACCATCCGGTAGTCGTTCGCCGCGGCCGCGACGATGTCACCGGCAACGCCGGTCACCGGCGAGACGGCCGGGCTGATGGAAATAGTGGTCTCGTTCGACTGTCTGTTCTGTGCGTCCTTGCTGGGCGTCACGTTGGCGAGTCCGCCGTCGGCGTTGTTGTTGTCATCGGTCACCTTGACGTCTATGCCAGCGACAACATGACTGGCTTGTGCGTTGGGGACGACACTGAGGCTGAATGCGAGACCCGCGATGGCGAGTCCGATCAGTCGAGGACGTAACGATCGGCTCATGGCGCCTCCTCGTAGTTCTCCTCATCACACTCCTGAGCGCCCCGCGTGGGCAATGCCTGCATCGACATATCACGCTATAGAGCAAGCTCGCTGGTCAGTTGTCCCAACCGGGCCAGTGGCCGACGCCGTTCGGATGCGTTCGGATCCGTAGGGAGATCATCTGAGGTTTGAGAAATGTCGTGACCTACGTCACGCCGCATATCGGGCGCGTATCAGCATCCAGTCACTGTTCGAGTGCCAACAGTAGCGACATACGGCGCGAGAAGTAGATGTGGTGATCTATCAGTCTGAGTTCGCCTTTGACATGATCACGTAGCTATTCGCGATTCGTGATAGCAAGGTGTGCCGGCCGTTCCTGGCCAGCCGCACCGAGCGGACACGCCGAGTCCTGTCCACCGAGCGGTGCGCCTTCGGCAAAGACAAGGGCAGGAGTGGGGGAACCCTCGCTGGCACCGCTTCGGCGGCGCCTTGGGGTGAAGCCGGACACGCCGGCCGGGCACCTTCGCGCCCGAACCCGACAGCTCACCTCACAGGCGTTCGAAGGGATGAGTGTGCACAACACCGGCAAGCTTGGCCGCGGCCACGGCACTCCTCGGCCCGGCCATCGAGCGAGGGCTCCTCTCGACCCGCGCCGTCAGCAGACCGCCGAGTACGGTCTCGGATTCTTCGAGCGCACAGACGACGATCTCGTCCACCGGACCGATCGTCGGAGCAAAGGTCGGCCCCGGAAGGGCCGGCGCAAGGCGTGGTATCTGGTCCCCGCGGCATCACTGGCAGCAGTGTTGATCGGCGGCGTCGCGGTGGCCGCGACCGGCAGCGGTCGAATCCATTTCCGCGTGTCGGCGCCGGTAACCGTGCAGGCGCTGGGCACGGACCTCAGCCGCGCGGCAACCGGCCAGCCGGTGACGGCGGGCGCCAAGGTTGTCGCCGAACGCGCCACGGTGCTGAAGGAGGTCGCCATTGCGGCGACCGGTCCGAATGGCGCGCGAGTCGACTTCCCGCACGTGTTCAACTGGAAGGTCGGCACCTCGCAGAAGGTCTTCGACTCCAGCCGGGCGTTTGACCGGGCGGGGACGTACACCTACTGGTTCGCGTACCGGCAGGGCAAACAGTGGTTCCACCTGCAGCCGAAGCAGAGCTTCCAGGTTGGCAACGGGACCCCGACGCCCTCGACGTCGCCGTCATCGACCCCCGCGCCCACACCGACGTCGACGCCGGCACCCACATCCACGCCGACATCGACAAGCGCTCCGGCTCCGGCCGGCTGGCCCGGACCCACCAATACGGGCGTGCCCGCTGGCACCGTGCTCACCACCTACACCGGCCCGATGACGATAAGCGTGGCCAACACGGTCATCGATGCAAAGATCGTGAACGGCTCACTGAACATCACCGCGCCGGGCGTCGTGGTGAGTCGGTCAAAGGTCTACGGCACGATCAGCAACGGCGCCTCACGCCCCAGCTTCACCGTTCGGGACAGCGAGGTGATCGCGGCTGCGGGCCAGACGAACATCGGCGATGCCAACTTCATCGTCGAACGCTCGAACCTGCACGGCGGCAATCGGGCGGTGTACGCCGCCTCGCACGGCACGGTCCGCGACTCCTGGATCCACGGCACCCGGATCTATCCCTCGTCACAACACGCCTCGGGTATCCGGTTGGGGCAGTACAGCCTGCTCTACCACAACTCGATCGCCTGCGACATGGTGCCGACCCCCGATGACGGTGGATGCTCGGCGCCGATCACGGGTTACCCGGATTTCGCGCCGATCCATCACAACACAGTGGAGCGTAACCTCATCCTGGCCTCGCCCTACGCGGCGTTCGGCGCGTACGGCGGCAACACGCAGGGCAAGCCCTACTCTGGGGACACATCGAACGCGACCTACATCGTGTTCCGGGACAACGTGTTCCAGCGGGGCCCGACCGGCAAATGCGCGGCGTACGGTCCGATCACCGACTTCGCCGCCAGTCGAACCGGCAACGTGTGGCAGAACAACCGCTACGACACCGGTGAGCTCATCAACCCGTAACCGTTTGAGGTGGGTGGGCCGTGCCCCCGTCGGCACGGCCCACCTCCCAGCACCAGCAACCGTCCTAAGGCAGCTAATCGGTTCGAGGAACGTGGAGTTCGTTCGAATCGGTCGGCTCATGCGGCGCGATGGTCGGGACGGTCAGCGACGATACGGCGCAGGACGTCCACGGCGTGCTCGGCCTCATCTGGGCCGACCGGCGCGCCGCCCAGCTCGGCGGCTCGGCCGTAGGTCCTATTCTGACGGCACGGGAGCAGACCGGGATGAGGGAGCAGCGGATGCGGCCGATCAGCAGCTACCTGGACTACTCCGGTCGCGACGATGTGCGCGGTGGCGGTGCGCGGAAGATCCCGGTGAGCACGCCGGCCGGTCGGTACGGGGTGTGGGTCAAGCGGGTCGGCAACAACCCCCGGCTTCGGGTGCTGCTGTTGCACGGTGGGCCCGGATCGACGCACGAGTACCTGGAGGCCTGCGACAGTTTCCTGCCGGCGGCCGGGATCGAGTACTACCACTACGACCAGTTGGGCTCCGGGTTCAGCGATCAGCCGGACGAGCCGTCGTTGTGGGAGCTGGACCGTTTCGTCGACGAGGTCGAGCAGGTCCGTCGCGCCCTCGGGCTGGGGCCGGAGAATTTCGTGCTGTACGGCCACTCCTGGGGCGGGATGCTCGCCATCGAGTACGCGCTCAGCTATCAACAGCACCTGCGTGGGCTGGTCATCTCCAACATGATGGCGAGCGTCCCCGCCTACAACGAGTACGCCGAGCGGGTCCTCATGCCGCGGATGGACCCGGCCGCGGTCGCCGAGATCAAAGAGCTGGAAGCCAAGCGGGATACCGAGAACCCCCGGTACATGGAACTGCTGATGCAGCAGCACTACGTGGATCACGTCCT
>JBLNGJ010000732.1:0-3447 GCA_050264675.1 Micromonosporaceae bacterium | reverse complement strand
CTTGGACGAGCATCGCGAGCTGCCGGTGTTGACCTGGACGGTCACGCCGGACGTGCTGCACGCTCACGCCGACGTCTGCGATCTCGACGCTGGCGACCGGCTGGTTTTCGACGCCTGGGCGCAGGCGCTGCCCGCCAGCGAGGGCCGTGATCCGGAGCCGGTCCTCGACGATGCGGGCGTGACGCGCCTGCGCGCGGTCCGTCGCGTCCACGGGGTGCCGGTGATGCTGACCGCGGCGGTGCACCCGTTCTGAGCGTTGATGGTCAGCCGTCGTTGTTGGCGGTGGCTGCGGGAACGCGACCGAGGTCGCGGTTGCGCAGCCGGTAGCTGTCGCCTTTGAGGGAGATGACCTCGGCGTGGTGGACGAGTCGGTCGATCATCGCGGCGGCGACCACGTCGTCGCCGAAGACCTCGCCCCAGCGGCCGAAGGGTTTGTTGCTGGTGACGATGAGGCTGGCCCGTTCGTAGCGGGCGGAGACGAGCTGGAAGAACACGTTGGCGGCCTCGGCCTCGAATGGGATGTAGCCGATCTCGTCCACGATGATCAACGGGGTCCGGCCGAGTTTGGTGATCTCGGCCTGGAGCCGGCCCTGGTGGTGGGCGGCGACGAGCCGGGCGACCCATTCGGCGGCGGTGGCGAACGCGACGCGGTGCCCGGCCTGGCAGGCGCGGATGCCTAGGCCGATGGCCAGCATCGTCTTGCCCGTGCCGGAAGTTATCCCGGGTTTGATCTTGAACGTGCGGTGTTTGTGCTGGCCGCGACGCTGTTTCGATCGAAGCAACAGGTCAGGGCCGGCCGGTGGGGGCGGGCCCGCGGCGGGCGAGTTCGCGGCGCAGGTCGAGATTCTCGCCGTGGGCCTGCTCCAGCGCGGCGCGCAAGCCTTGGGCCTCTTGGCGGTACTGCCTCTTGAGCTGGTCGATCTGCGCGGTGAGGGCCAGGACGACGGTGTCGGTTTCCGTGCGCTGACGTGGCGTGGGATCGGCCCGGTTCTGAGCGCGGAGGTGTTCGATGCGACCGCGAAGGTCGCGGTGGCCGTAGAGGAAGGCGTGCGAGACACCGGCCTCGCGGCTGACCGCTTGGAACGTGACTGGCTCGCCGCGCTTGACTAGTGTGCGGATGGCTTGCTCGGCGGCGCTGGTCTTGGCCTGGGACTTGGTTTTCGCCGCCGTGGCGAGGACCGCGCTGCGGCGCGCGCGGTCGTCGTGGCTCATCGCGGGCTCCTGCGCGCGCGACCGGTGTCGAGGGTGAGCGGGACAGGCCCGGAGGGCGCGCCGCAGCCGCCGCCTTGGATGGCACGTCCAGGTCGCGTGTCCATGATGGACATGAGCTGGGTGAGTGCGGCCTGCTCGGCGCGGCGTTGGGCCAGCCAGACGTTGTCGTCGGGCATGGCAGTGCCGTGCCGTTGCTGGAAGGCGTCCGTCGCCCGCGCGATGAGCTGCTCGGTGTCATCGAGCTGGCGTTGCAGCGTGGACTTGTGCGTCTCGTCGGTGACGAACACGGAGCAGGTCAGGCAGGCGTTGCCCTTGGTGCAGGTCTGTAACGGTGGGAGCAGGCACCAGCCGTTGGGAAGGAGCCGGTCGGCCCGCTCGAACAGGTGCATGCTGTCGTGGTCCTCGCGGGAGAACTGGAGGCGGGTGCCGTCGGCGCGCAGCTTGACCGTGGCCAGGAACGCGAGTTCGGCGTGCTCGTCGCGCTGGGCGATGTAGTGCATCGTCATGGTCGGTGAGGCGTGTCCGGCGTAGCGCTGAAGGACGTGGATGGGTAGGCCGAATTCGGCCAGCCGGGTCAGCTTGGTGTGCCGGAACCGGTGGGTGTGGCTGAGCCGCACCGGCCGGCCCTTGCTGTCGGTGATCTGGACCAGGTCGCTGAACTGGCGCAGCCGGAAGGTGTAGGTGCCGGGAGGGTAGACCTTGTCGCCGCGCCGGTTGCCCATGCTCCGAAGGAACAGCTGCCGCGGAGCGGACTCGGTGAATTTGTCGCGGACCCAGCGTCGTTGCTCCTCGATGATCGCGGTGACCTCGTGGTCGACGAGGATGCTGTCCGGCGCGATGTCGATTTTGCTTTGGGCGTAGCGGAATCGGGCGACCTGTTCCCCGCCGGCGGCGGTGATCGCGGTGTCGGTGACGGGCTCGATGCAGTCGGCGTCGCAGGCGCGGATCTCGCTGGCGCGGCGTCCGGTGAGGATCTGTAGCAGGATCATTCGCATCGCCTGCGGGTCGCCGAGCCCGGTCACGCTGACCTGCTGGCCGTCGCCCCGGGTGATGAGCATCTGCTCGTCCTTGGGCAGCCCGAGCAGCGGCAGCGCCGCGGTGATCTGCGCCAGGGCATGGTCGTCGACGTAATGCCCGTCGTTGAAGTCGCGTGTGCGCGGGATGGGGCTGACCTGACGGAACCAGCTTGCGGCGTGGGTGTCGGTGACCTGTTGCCAGGGTCCGATCCCGAGCACGGTGCGGGCGTCGGCGGGGTTGGCTGCGACGAAGGCGAACAGTTCGGCCACGGCGCGGAGCTCGTCGTTGATGAGGCGGGGGTGCACGGGTTTTCCGAGGTGTCGGGTGTCGGACTCGCGGACCATGCGGTTGCGCGGGTCCGCCGCCCAGGGCGCATATGCGGCGGCCTGCTGCCGTGCGGTGGCTGGATCGCCTAGCACCTGGCGAGGATCGTCGAGGCAGGTGGTCAGCCACTTGTCGAAGCGACGCAGGCAGGCCAGCCGCTCCATGGCGACCGTGGTCCAGCGCAGCGCGCCGGACTCCAGCATCGTGCCCAGGTGCCACTTGGCCGCGGCCCGCAGCCACGGAACGGTGAGCTGTCCGGGCGAGCAGCCGTAGTTGCCCACCGGCTCCCGCGCCGACAACGGGATCCGCGGATCGCACCGAGGGTGCCAGTGGTCCAGTTCCCACCACGGCCCGTCGTGACAGGCGGCAACTAGTGCCCAGTGGGCGAAGCGGAACACGACCCGCAGCCTGCGTCGGGCGACGGGTTCTACCAACCGCTTCCACCGGGTGGCGTAGAACCAGCCCTGCAGCGCGGAGCCGGTCTCCCAGTCCATCGCCCGGATCGAGGCCGGGAACGGGTGCCGCTGTGCGATCGCGTGGCGCAGGATGTTCGCCAGCTGGCTCAGCGCCAGGATCGATGAGCGGGTGCCGTCGACAGCTTGCCAGTGAGCCATCCACGCCATCTCGGCGGCGATCACCTCGGGTAGGCGGTCCAGGTTCAGCGGCTGGCCCTTGTTCTCGCTGATGGCACCCCAGTTCTGGATCCCCGGGCCGATGACCGGACCGCGCCACTCGGGAGGCAACTGCTCCCAGAGCGGCCAGATCGGGTCGACGTCTTCGACGGGTCGCAGTCGACGTTCAGCGCGCATCGGTGACCTGCCAGCCTGATGCGTAGGAGGCCCAGTTCGCCGCGGCGCGCAGCGCTTGGTCCTCGCGCACCCAGCCGTAGAGGTC
>JBLNGJ010000731.1:0-4090 GCA_050264675.1 Micromonosporaceae bacterium | reverse complement strand
CGAAGGACAGCACGCTCCAGGGCTCCGTGCGGGCGTACCGGCAGGCCAGATCGAGGCTGTCGGCGTCGCTCACCCGTACCCACCGTCCGAAGTGGATGCCCGGATGCGCTCGCGCGAGGTCGGCTGGCCGCCCGTGTCGCGCTTCGTCGATGATGACGATGTCAGCCGGTGCCACATCGTCGGGCACTTCGTCGCCGGCCGGCAGCAGCACCTTCGTGATCGTAGGTGGCAGCGGCCGCAGGTCGGCAACGTCGTCCGCGACGATCGCGTCGACGCGTCGGTGAACCGCGTCCGCGCAGTGCGCCGGTTTGTCGGCGCCGACCGTTCGGATATCGAGCCAGGTCAGCTTCGCGCCGCCGGCAGGCTTTCGCGCCATCGGTTCGTCCCTCCTTCAGATTGGGTCCACGGTTTCGAACCGGCCGTGGACCAGGTCGCCGAGCTTGCGAGTCATGGCACCCGGATCGGGTGCCTGGAAGACGTTGCGCCCGACCGCGATGCCGGCTGCACCGCCGACGATCGCTGCCCGCACGCGGTCGAACAGGTCGTCGGCCGCCGCCGCGGAGGCGCCACCGGCCACCAACACGGGGATCGGGCATCCCCGGGTGATGCCGCCGAGCGCAGACGCCGGATCCGGGAGGACGGTCTTGACCACGTCAGCTCCGAGGTCGGCGGCGATCGCCACGGCGTGGGCGACCAGAGCGGGGTCACGGCCGGCGCCTAACCTCGGACCGCGCGGGTAGAGCATCGCGAGCAGCGGCAGGTTCCAGCGGTCGCAGGCCTCGGCGGTTCTGGCGAGATCGGCGATCTGGCGGTCCTCCGTCTCGGAGCCCAGGTTCACGTGAACGCTCACCGCGTCGGCTCCGAGCCGCATGGCTTCTTCGACCGTGCCGACGAGGAACTTCGCGTCCGGATCGGCGGCGCGCACCGTGCTCGCACTCACGTGGATGATGAGCGACATGTCCGCAAACCACTGTGGGCGGACGTATCGCACGCTTCCCTTGTGCAGCACGACCGCGTCGGCACCATTGCGGGCGAGTTCGCCGACGAGCTCGTCGAGACCGCCGTGCTTCGTGACCGGACCATCGGTCACCGAGTGGTCCAGCGGCACGACGAACAGGCGCCCGGCGCCGTGCCGGAAGAGTCGACGCAGCCGCAGCGCGCGCCCGAAGGACACGTTCAGGGTCACGACGCAACGCTCCTTTCGTGGTCGGGTAGCCGGAGCGCATCCGCTCCGGACTCTGAGGTGAAGTCGTTTTCGAACCGGTCATGCAGCGCGCGGACAGCGTCGGCGACGCGGCTGCGACGGACCGTCACACAGGCGCGGTGGTGGGACAACGACAGCCCGGACGGGTCGAGTCCCGCACGGCGCAGAGCGGTGAGCATGCGCGCCGCCGGCCGGGGCTGATCGAGCAGCCCGACACCGACGAGTGACACCTTGGCGAGGTGCTCGTCGACGACGATCCGGCTGGTGGGTCCGGCCAGCTCGCGGAGCGGGCCGCGCAGGTCGTCCAGCGCGGAGGCCCGGGCGGTGAAGGCGAACGCGGACCCCGCCGAGACCATGTCAGCGGCCGAAACCATGTCGACGGCCGACCCATGGGCGGCGAGGAGGGCGAGGACTTCGGCGGCGAGCTCCGCCGGTCGGCCGCCCGGGCGGGTCACCACGACCCGGACGGCATCGCTGTCGTGTGCCACACCGACCAGGACGCACCGCTGCTCCAGCCCCGCGGGTGGCCGGCCTCGCACGAGGGTGCCACCCGCCCGCGAGGAGGCGTCAGCCACGTGGATGTCGATCCCATGGCGCGCGGCGAGCGCGACACAGCGTGCGTGCAGCACCCGAGCTCCAGCCGAGGCGAGCGCGAACGTCACGGCCGAGGATAGTCCAGTGTGGACTCTGACTCGGTCCACCAGGCGCGGATCGGCCGTGAAAATGCCGGCGACATCGGTGTAGATCTCGCAGCGGCCCGTGCCGAGCGCCGCCGCCATGGCAACGGCTGTCGTGTCGGACCCACCGCGGCCGAGGGTCACGATGTCACCGGCCCGGTCGATGCCCTGGAAGCCGGCGACGACGGCGACGGAGCCCCTGGCGAGCACCCGCCGCAGCCTGCGTGGGCACACCTGCTCGATGACGCCTGCGCCGTGTTCGGGCGTTGCGACGACCCCAGCCTGGGCGCCGGTGAGTGAGACGGCGGGGACGCCAATGCCGCGTAGGGCCAGCGCGAGCAGAGCGGCGGAGGCGCACTCGCCGGTCGCCAGCAGCTGGTCGACCTCGCGCCGTTCCTGTGATGCCGCCAGGCCCGATGCTGCCGCTCCTGATGCCGCCGCGCCACCGACGGCCGCGGCCAACGCGAGCAGTTCGTCGGTCGTCTCCCCACGCGCAGAGACGACCACCACCATGCGGTGACCAGCCCGGTGGCCCCGAGCGACGTGATCGGCCACACTTCTGATCTGGTCGAGGGTGGCGAGCGAGCTGCCGCCGAACTTCTGCACCACGGTTCGCATTTGCCCCAGGCTCCGATCCTCGCGCCGACAGCTCGCCAAGTTAGTCGCGCCCGATGCGGGACGACACTGCTCATGCGAGTAGTGGTTGGCGTCGTTCGCGCAGTGGCGCCGCCGGCGCGGCCTTGGCATCGTGGACGGACATGACTTCGACCATCCGGGCTGACCTTTCGGCGGTGCTGGCCGGCGACGTGCCGGCGTTCGCTTTGCTCTACCGACCACAGTGGACGAGCACGCCAGTGGTGGAGCTCCTGGCCGGCGAGTACGAGACCGTCGACCGGCTGGCCGACCTGCCCCTGCCGCCACGGCGCACCGAAGCCAGCGGGCCCGACGTGCTGGCCCTCGTTCCGTACCGTCAGATCGCCGAACGTGGCCTGGCGTGCCACGACGACGGCACCCCGCTCATCGCGTTACGCGTCGTCGACCGGGCCCGGTTGAGTCTCGCCGATGTCGGGCATCGGCTGCCCGACGACGCGTGTGAGCTCGAACGCGGCAACTTCGATCTGGACGACGACGCCTACGCCGATGTCGCTCGACGGATCGTCGCCGACGAGATCGGCCGCGGTGAGGGCTCCAACTTCGTCATCCGGCGGACGTGGTGCGGGACGGTCGTCAACCACTCGGTGCGGACGGCGCTCGCCTGCTTCCGTCGCCTCCTGCAGCGCGAGACCGGCACGCACTGCACCTTCCTGGTCTGGTGCGGCGGACGGGCGCTCGTTGGCGCGACCCCGGAGCGGCTGATCAGCCTGCGCAACGGGAAGGCCGTGATGAACCCGGTCAGCGGCACCTACCGGTACCCGCCCCATGGACCGGACGTCGCGGATCTGCTGCGGTTCCTCGGCGACCGTAAGGAGGCCGAGGAACTCTACATGGTCGTGGACGAGGAACTGAAGATGATGAGCCGGCTCTGCGATCGCGGCGTGCGCGTGGTGGGGCCCCAGTTGACCCCTATGGAACGGCTCGCCCACACCGGCTACCTCGTCACCGGCCACACCGGCCTCGATGTACGCGAGGTGCTGCGTGGGGCCATGTTCGCACCGACCGTGACGGGCAGCCCGCTGGCGAACGCCTGCCGTGTGATCACCCGGTACGAACGACGCGGGCGTGGTTACTACGGCGGAGCACTGGCCGTGATCGGACAGGAGCGGGGCCGGCGCACCCTCGACGCGTCGATCCTCATCCGCACGGCCGAGGTCGGGGCCGACGGACGCCTCGAGATCGGTGTGGGCTCGACCCTGGTGCGCCATTGTGAACCGGCGGCTGAGGTTGCCGAGACACGGGTGAAAGCTGCCGCACTCCTCGCCGCCTTCGGGGTGGCGGACCCCGTCGGTGCCGCGCCCTCGCCGCACCAGGCACCGGCCCGGACCCGAGCCGCGATCGCCGATCCCCGCGTACTCGCCGCGCTCGCCGCACGTAATGACGGGTTGTCTCGTTTCTGGCGCCACCCTTTGCGCGCGCGGGCGCGGGCCGACCTGCGAGGTCGACGGGTGCTCATCGTGGACGCCGATGACGACTTCACGGCCATGCTCGCGACCCAGATCAGGGCGCTCGGCCCACACGTGAGCGTGCGAAGGACCAACGAGTGCCTCACCGG
>JBLNGJ010000730.1:0-3744 GCA_050264675.1 Micromonosporaceae bacterium | reverse complement strand
GATCTTGTCGAGCTGGACCAAGCCGGATGGCAGGGCACTGATGTCGGCACCGCCGGCGGACCCGCGATCCCCCCGCCCGTACCCGAGCCCGTGCCGGAGCCGGATGCGCATCCCGAACCGGACGCGCGTCCCGAACCGGACGCGCGTCCCGAACCGGCCGGGCACCGCGAACCGGCCGCCGATCCGCCGCCGGCTCGGCCGGCCCGACAGCGACCGCCGAAGCCCCGACGCCTGCTGGCCGGAGCCGCCGGTTTGATCGTGGTCGTGGCGGCCGGGTCGGTTGCCGCCCTGGTCACGGCGAACCGCACTCCCGGGCCCGACCCGGCCGTCTCGCCGACCGTCATCACGCCGGTGGCCGACGGCGCCCCGGGCGACGTACGCCTCACCGACAACGCCGCCTCGGTCACCGTGAGCTGGACCGACCCGAGCCACGGCGCGGTGCCGTTCCTGGTCACCGGGGCGGTGGTTGGCGGCTCACCGCTGCCCCTGCGCAACTTGACCCGGGGCACGAGCTCGGTCAGCTACGGCGGCCTGGACCCGCACGCGAACTACTGCTTCGTGGTGGCCGCCGTGTACGCGGTGAACCGCGTCGCCACCGCACCACGCGTCTGCACCACTCGCTAGCCTGTGCGCCGCGCGCTCGCTCCGCGTGACACGCCCTGTGCGCTGCTGGACCTGGCGGCCAGCTCAGCGCCACCGGCGCAGTGCAGGCTCAGCGCCACCGGCGCAGTGGCCGCGGATCGACCGTCCAGATGAGACGCCGCCACCACGGTCGGGCCGCGCGCATCGCGGCGGCGAACGCGGCCGCCTGGCGCGCGGCGCTCACCGCCGCGGCGTCGCCAACCGCCGGGCCGCCCACCGCCGATCCGGCGAAGCTGACCGCGTTGACCAGCGCGGCCAGCTCATGCAGTGCCGGTGCCGGTCGGCGCCGTCGCTCGCGGGTCGCGCGTCGGGCTGGTCGCTGCGCCACCATCGCGGCGTGCTCGGCCACCTCGCCCGCGCCGAGGTGAGCCGGCGGCGGGGCTCCGGCCAGCTCGAGTGCGTCCAGCACCTCATCCCACGCGCCCAGGATCCGCCGAGGTGGGCCACCCCGCCGCCGACGACGTCGCTGCAGCGCCCGCAGCGCCGCCACGCCGACGGTGAACGCGACGAGCACGGTGATCACGCCGCCGGCGAGGCCACCGACGAGCTGCGCCCCGGCGCCCGGTCGGGTGGGTGCGGCGGCCACGGCCGCCGGCGGGCTGGCCGAGCGGCTCGGCGGCGACGGCGGCTCGGCCGGCGGCGACGCCGTCGGTGGCACCGGCTTGGGCAGGAACTCGTCCTCAAGCGACTGTGGCGGTGCCTGCGGGTCGGGCATCGGGTCGAACGGCACCCAGCCAACGCCGCTGAAGAGCACCTCCGGCCAGGCCAACGCATCGCCGCCACGGACCGGACCGCCGCCGGCCGGCGCCCGGAAGCCCACCACCACCCGGGTCGGCAGGCCGAGCAGCCGGCCCAGCGTGGCGAAGGCCGTCGCGAACTGCTCCGAGGTGCCGCGCTGCCCGCCCGCCCGGGCATCGCCGAGCAGGAAGAAGCGCAGGTTCGGGTAGGCGTGGCCGCTGGGTGCGTCAACGGCGTAGGTGTAGTGCTCAGACAGGAACGTCTCCAGCGCCAGCGCGCGCAGGTAGGGCGAGCCTTCACCGGCCGCTATCTGCTCGACGAGGTGGCTGAGATCGGGCGGCGGCACGGCGTCGCCGACGGCGAGATAGCGCGCCACCGCCGGTCCGGCCGGCACGTCGGCGGCCGGCAGCAGGTTCGGGTCGATGCCGGGGTTGACCGAGGTCACCGTATAGGTGAGCGCCGGCCGCAGCGGCGCGACGCTCAGCAGCGTGCCGGTCATCTGGTCATAGGCGACCCGTACCCCGTCCACCCGGCGCGGCGTGGCGATCGCCGGCAACAGCCGGCCATCCAGCTCGACGATCGTGACCTGCTCCCGCATGCTCCACAGCGGACCGGCGGGTGGCGCGCCGACATCCGTCGCGGCCGGCAGCACCCGACCGGCGCCGCGGTAGTCGGCCTCGAGGTGCCAGGTGACGCCGTCCCAGTCGGCGAGGACGGCCAGCCGCAGCCGGCCGTCATGCCGGCCGTCCTCCGCGGCGGGTGGTCGCGCCGGCCCGACCACGTCGAGCAGGTGCTGGCCGGGGTTTGCCGCCCAACCCGACAGACGGATGAGCGGGTTCTGGTCGAGCACGGCGAGGCTCGGCGGTTCGATGTGGCCACGCGGATCGACCGGGGCGCGGGTGACCAGCCCGGCCGCGCCCGGTGCGGCGAGAACGGCGAGGGCAAGCGCCGCGAGCAGGGCGGTGCCGAGCCCGGTCGCGGTACGCAGGCCGAGCGCGGCCCGACGCTGGGCCGGCAGATCGGTCAGCCCGCGGGCGGAGGGTCCGACGGTGGCCGCGGCCAGGGTGAACGCGGCGAGAACGGCGAAGGTGAGCGCGGGCCAGAGCACGACCTCCGCGTTCGGCCCCACCAGCACCACCGCGCCGGTGAAGAGCAGCACCGGTGGGGCCAGCGCGACACCGGGCCGAGCGGCCCGACCGGCCAGCTCGGCCGAGGCGAGGCTGGCCAGCCAGGCCAGCACGATCGGGCCGAGCACGGTGTCGGGCGCCGCCTCGACCGGGATGAGCGCGGTGAGCAGCCGGGGAATCGCGTTGCCGGCAGCGTCGAGGGTGAGCCCGGCCAGGTCGCCGCCGAGGCCGGCCGCGCGCGCCGAGGTATGCACGGCGAAGAGGGCGTACGCGGTGAGCCCGAGCACCGAGATCGGCGCCACCAGACCGGCCGGCGCGCGGCGCAGCAGTGTGGAGACGAGCACCGCACCGGCGGCCGCCCCGGCGACGAGCCCGGCCAACAGTGGTCCACTGTAGACGCGACCGAGGGTGACGCCGCTGAGTGCACCGAGCGCCGCGAGCATCAGTGGCACCACCACGGCCGAGCGCAACCGCCCCGGCGTCACCATGCCCGAACCCCGTCCCACGCGACGGCGAAGTCGGCGCCGTCGGTGGCGCCCACCACGAGCAGGCCGGTGCCCGACCCCGAGCCGGCGCCCGACCCCGAGCCGGCGCCCGACCCCGAGCCGGCACCGGGGCTGGCCTTCTCGCCGAAGACGCCGACGATGATCGTCGGATAGGTATCGCGCAGGGCCGCGATCACGCCGAGGTCGTCGGGATCGGCGACCCCGCCGAGGTAGATCAGGGTGTCGCCGGCCCGGCGGATCCGCAGACGCCGGACCGCCAGGTCCAACCAACCGCGCCCGGGCACGTCCGGGGTCAGGTTCGCCTGGGCCAGCCGGTCGAGCAGTGGTCCAGGCTCGCCGCCGGCGGCCACGCCCTCGACCACGAGCTGCAGCTCGACCGGTACGCCGGCCCGGATCGCCGCGACCAGCACCGACGCGGCGGCCTCGCAGGCGGACTCGAATGTGGACTCACCCCGCACGTCCGGTGCGTGAGCAGCGGCCCGGTCGTCGAGCAGCACGACGATGCGGGGCAGGCTCGTGTCGACGTTCTCGCGCACCATCAGCTCACCCACCCGCGCCGAGGTCCGCCAGTGCACGTGGCGCAGGTCGTCGCCGACCACGTACTCCCGCAGCGCGGCGAAGGTGATCGCCCCGTGCGGCACCCGGTCGACCCGTCCGTCCAGGCTGCGCGCGAGGCCCACCGGGACCGCGGCGATCGGGTGCACCCGCGGCCGCACCCAGACTGTGCCCGC
>JBLNGJ010000729.1:0-5196 GCA_050264675.1 Micromonosporaceae bacterium | reverse complement strand
TCTGTATCTCAATGACGCCGTACCGCTGAAGATCGAGCGTCTTAGCGGGCTGTCGTGAGCGCGTGGCGTAATCCTCCCGCGCACGTCGGTTGAGTTCGCAGACAGCGACGCGGCAGACCGGGCGACCGCCACGGACTTCATCTCGTCGAGCCCCGCGACCGTGGGCATGCCGTCCGCGGCCAGCGACGGGTACGGTAAGCGCTTCGAATGCGGCGGCGGATCGTTTGCGACCACCCAGATTCCACTTTGGATCCCCGATATGCGGGCAGCTCGGGGACGTAATGAGCGATGGCTGCGGCGTGCTCTGGCGGATCCGGTCTTCAATGAGCGGATCGAGACCGCGCTGGGAGCGGCCGGGCTTCATGGCACACTGGACATCGCAGCGGACCAGGTACGGACCGAGACCGGAGAACCGATCGTTGGACGGACTCAACCGCAGCTCAGGAGGGCTCGCCTAGTGGCCGATGGCGGCGGTCTTGAAAACCGCTTCAGGGGCAACCCTGACGTGGGTTCGAATCCCACGCCCTCCGCACCACGCCCTCCGCACCCACGAGCGGTCGCATGTCACGTCTCTTCTCTTGAGATCTTGACAACAGCCAGTTAGCGCCAGCCGCTCGGCCAGCACCGGCCCGCCACGGATGTCTGTGCTGTAGCATATGGCGGCATTTACTCCACCCTGCCCACTCCGACGACGCTGGCCGGTCAGAGCAGAAATGCGACGAGTGCCACCAACGGCGGCACGGCCTGGCCGAGCGCACCGCGCCAGAGACGGCGGTCGGAGACGACCAGGACGACACCGGCGGCGGCCATGAACGCACAGGCGTAGAGCGTCAGCGCCCGTCCGGCCGCCAACTGTCCAGAGTGGTACGCGATGACGCCGCCGACCGCACCGGCCGCGACGAACAGGTTGTAGAACCCCTGGTTGAACGCCCACAGGTAGACCCCGGGCGCGACCTCGGCCCGTCCGCCGAGCATGAGGCGCTGCACCCGGGGCCGGCGGAACAGCAGGCTCTCCAGCGCGAACGCCGACACGTGGAACAGCGCACCGATGAGCGCGAATACCTGGGTCACTGCGTTCATGCGGGCGTTGCACCGTCCTCTGTGGTCTGTTCGCCGCGGCCAAGACGCGGCCAAGACGCGGCCCGGTCAGGCCGGGAAGTTCAGCGTGACCTCGATGTCCTTGTCCTTGACCACCGTAACCTCGAGCGTCTTGCCGTCCTTGACGTAGGTGGTCTTCGGTGCGTCGGGCGAGCCGGTGAGCACCCAGCCGGCGGCGACCAACCGGGCGCGCAGCGCCGTGACGCCGGCGTCGTCGTTGGGAGCAAACGAGACGGTGCCTCGGCATGAGCCGTCGCTGTGACCGGTCCCGTAGAAACCGTCCTGCTGGCGGCTGCCCAAGGCTTCCAGGGCCGTGCGCTCCTCCGGCGAGCACGCCGCCGCGGCGCGGCCCTGTTGTCGATGCCGCGCCTGGGTGCCGAACCAGGCGCCGGCCATCGTGATGGCCACGCTCAGCAGTACCGACACCCCGATCATCGAGAGCAGCCGGGGCCGACGGCCGATCAGCCGGAGCCCGATGACCGCCGAGCCGCCGGCGATGACCGAGGCGATAGCCACGAACGGCAAGGCGCTCACGCTCAACGAGAGCAGCGCATCCGTGGCCGAGAACGAGTCCGGGCCATAGGTCTCGTAGAACGAGTACGACAGCAGGCCCAGCGCCGCGCACGTGGCGGCGGCGAAGAGCAGCAACACCGCGGCCGAGAATCGACGCCCCGCCCCGACCGCCATGGGTGTGGTCATGACCCGGCCGTGTTCGGACGCGTCAGTTCGCTGAGGGGCTGGGGTCTTTGAAGATGGTCTCGCCCTTGACCAGCCAGGCGATGCCCCAGGCGAGCACAGCGGCCACCTCACACCACAGCACAGGCTTCACCGACTCCAGGGTCTCCTTCGACAGGAAGAACTTGCTGGCGGCGGCGGCCAGCAGGCTGACCACGATGATGACGCCGCACACGTAGTAGATCTTGTTGCGCACGCGCTTCTGCCGGGTCATGCCGGCCTTGGTGGGGTCCAGGCGGGGGAAGAGGTAGAAGCAGAAGACCGCGAGCAGCACGAGCAGGCCGGCTGCGGCGGCCAGATGGAGGATGCCAACGATCCGGTCGTTGCTCGACACCGGCAGTTTGCGTCCGTCGGTGGTGTGGAAGATGGCAACCGCGATTGCCAGGATGCCGGCAGCCGTGCCCAGCCTGTCGCTCGGCTTGTCGTACCGGTAGCAGATGAGGAAGACGCCCATCGCGCAGAGCGAGCCGACGAAGACTTCGCGCATCTCGGTGTAGTAGTACTGGCTCATCGAGCCGGCCAGGACGATCGCCTTGGCGAAGTAGAAATGTAAGAGGATCAGGGCGAACGGCAGACCTATGCCGATCACTCCGACACCCCGTCGGAGGCGGCGCACCGTCTGGCCGTCCTGCGAGATAACAGCCATTGCCTCAGGCCTCCCGACGCGATCGGACCGCCGAGGATGTCCACATCGGATCCCGACCGTCGGCGGTGTCATGACTTCAATACGCGCAGGGACGCCGGCTGTCAATGGTTCGCCGACGCCCCCGGCCCGCGCAGCATCGAGATGTGCACGCGGCGCACTGCTTGCGGTAGTTGCCGGGATTTCGGGGGTTTGCGGACGCAGAATCGGTCGTCCGGCTCTCGCCCGCGCCCCCTGCGGGGTGCCATCATCTGTGCACCTAGGGGCCATGCACGTGCGCAGCGGAAGGAGTGACGGACTGGCGACGCACCCAGCTCGGTCAATCCGGGTCAAAGCCCAGCATGCCGACATTTGGCCGCGTCGGGGCTGCGATGTGGCCGGGGGCACGCCATCCTGAGCACCAGCACGACCGCACGGCATGACCGCACGGCCACGACAGCACCAGTACGAGAGCACCAGAGCATCGGCAAGACACGATGACCGAACACACGATCAGATCATCGAGCCGCGATAAGGAGATCTGCCATGGCCGACCGTGAAGGCGGAGGCACAAAGATAATGCGAGGTCTGGCGACTGCGCTAGCCATTGTCGCCGCCCTCGTTCTGCTCGTGGTGTTCCGCAGCCAGGTGGCCGACTTCGGCAGGTGGATCGGCGACTACGTGTGGGACCACGTGCCGGGCGCGGCCGGGCAGAAGGTGGCGGTCGTGGTGTACCTCATCGTCGCCGCCCTGGTCGGCATCCTCTTCTCCCAGGCCGGTCACTTCACCGCGTACGGCATCGCGATGGGCCTGGGCCCACTGCTGTGGTTCCTCTTCTGGGAGGGCTTCCCGCTGCTCGGCCTCAAGCCCAGCTGGACCGGGTCGATGGGGCTCGGGCACCTTCCGCCCGGCCAGGTCATCGTCTGGGCCATCGTCGCCGTGGCGGTCATCACGCTCGTCTTCGTGCCGTTGGAGCTTCGGGAGAAGTTCCAGCGCCGCAAGCACCAGCTGGCCGATACCGACTAAGCGCCAAGGCAAGCCGAGGCGCCAACTAAGCGAGGTCGACGGGCACGGCGCCGTCTGGCCGCTCACCCGGTTGGACCGGGAAGTGGCAGGCGGCGACGTGCCCGGGCGCCTTGGGTGAGAGCGGCGGCTCCTCGACGGCGCAGATCTCCTGCGCCTTCCAGCACCGGGTGCGGAACCTACAGCCCGACGGTGGGTTGATCGGGCTCGGCACGTCGCCGGTGAGCAGGATCCGCTGCCGGGCCGTGCGCTGGCGCCGGGCCGGGTCGGGCACCGGTACGGCCGACATGAGCGCGACCGTGTACGGGTGGCGGGGCGCGGCGTAGAGCGAGTCGCGCTCGGCCAGTTCGATGATCTTGCCGAGGTACATCACCGCCACCCGGTCGGAGATGTGGCGCACCACCGACAGGTCATGCGCGATGAACAGGTAGGTCAGGTTCAGCTCGTGCTGCAGGTCTTCGAGCAGGTTGACCACCTGGGCCTGGATCGACACGTCGAGCGCGGAGACGGGCTCGTCGCAGACGATGAGCTTGGGCCGGAGCGCCAGCGCCCGCGCCACCCCGATGCGTTGGCGCTGCCCGCCGGAGAACTCGTGCGGATAGCGGTTGTAGTGCTCGGGGTTGAGCCCGACCAGCTCCAGCAGCTCCTGCACCGCCTTACGCAGGCCCTGTGGCGTCGGGATGCCCTGCACTTTGAACGGCGCCGAAATGATCGAACCGACGGTGTGGCGCGGGTTCAACGACGAGTACGGGTCCTGGAAGATCATCTGGACGTCGCGGCGGACCGGGCGCATCGCCGCCCGCGACAGGTGGGTGATGTCCTGTCCATCGAGGACGATGCGACCGCCGGTCGGTTCGAGCAGGCGGCTCACCAGGCGACCGGTCGTGGTCTTGCCGCAGCCGGACTCACCGACCAGGCCGAGCGTCTCGCCGGCCCGCACGGTGAAGTCGATGCCGTCGACCGCCCGCACCGCACCGGTCGTGCGCCGGAAGATCGCGCCCTTGGTGATGGCGAAGTGCCGCTGCAGCTCGCTCACCTCGAGCAGATGCTCGACCACGTCGCCGCCCCCGCGGTAAGGAGTGCGTCGGCGGTCGGGCCGGTCCCTCGGCTCGCGTTCGGCGACAGTGGACACAACCGGCTCCTTTGGCGAAGTAGGCCCAGCCGATCAGAGCGTGGGCAGGATCCTGTCTACGAAGATCTCCTTGCGGTCGGCCGCCGGAATGTGACACGCCACGCCCGGGTCGCCGCTGGTTGGCAGGCGCGGCTCGACGGTGCGGCACGGAATGCCGTCGCGCCCCTCGAACGGGCACCGCGGGTGGAACGGGCACCCGGACGGAATGTTGATGAGGCTGGGCGGCGTGCCGGCGATCGGCTTGAGCCGGCCCTTGATCTCGCGGTCCAGCCGGGGCATGGACGCCATCAGGCCCCAGGTGTAGGGGTGCTCCGGTTGCCGGAAGATGGTGTCGGCGTCGGCGTACTCGATGCCCCGCCCGCCGTACATCACCAGGATGTTGTCGGCCAACTCGGCGACCACGCCCAGGTCGTGGGTGATGATGATGACGGCCGAGCCGAACTCCTCCTGCAGGTCCCGGATGAGGTCGAGAATCTGCGCCTGCACGGTGACGTCCAGCGCGGTGGTCGGCTCGTCGGCGATGAGCAGGTCGGGGTTGTTCACCAGCGCCATCGCGATCATCGCCCGCTGGCGCATGCCGCCGGAG
>JBLNGJ010000728.1:0-4682 GCA_050264675.1 Micromonosporaceae bacterium | reverse complement strand
ACTCGACGTCGCCGCCGTGCACCTCGGCGGGGCGCTGGTCGGCTGCGTCTGCGTCGGCCTCGTCGCCACCGAGTCGGTCAACCCGGCCGGGGCGAACGGGCTCTTCTTCGCCGGCGGCTACCGGCTGCTCGCCGTCCAGGCCGGCACGGCCGGTGTGGTGGTGGCCTACTCGCTCGTCGCCACACTGATCATCGCGAGTGTGGTGAACCGATTCGTGGCGATGCGCGTGCAGAGTCGACAGGAGACGGTCGGCCTCGACCTCGCCCTGCACGGTGAGAACGCCTACGACCTGATGCCGGCCGGCCGGGCAGCGGTGCCGGCCGGAGCCGAGGTCGTGACCGGTCCGACCAGCCAACCCCGGCACGGGCTGCCGGAGCCAGCCGACCAGTGGTATGACGCCCAGGTGACCTCGGAAGGGAGACCACGGTGAGCAGACCCACCCGGCGGAGTCCGCTTCGGGTCGTCGCCATCAGCGTCTGCGCTCTGCTGCTGGCCGGCGCGTTCGGCGCGGTGCTGCGCCAGTCCTGGCAGACCTCCTCGGGCGGCATCGAGACGGTACGCACCGCCCGCGCCGGTGTGGCCTACCTGCACCCGCTCACCGGCCTCGTCGGCGAGCTGGTCGAGGCCCAGTCGGCCGCGGTGCGCGGGGCGCCGGTGGATGCGGCCGGTGTGCGCACCGCACTGGGCGCGGTGGAGTCCGAAGACAAGGAGGTCGGCGCGCAGCTGCGCACCGAGGACCGCTTCGCCTACCTGCACACGCAGGTGGAGAACCTGCTCGCGGGCCACGCCACCGGCCGGAACGCCTACCAGGCCTACACCGACGTGGTGCGGCTGACCGTCGAGCTGATCCGGCACGTCGGCGACACGTCCTCGCTCAGCCGGGACCCGGACCTCGACTCGTTCTACCTCATGGACGCGGCGATCGTGCGGCTGCCCGACACGATGGTGCTCGCCGGCCGCGCCGCTGACCTGGTCGTGCTCGCCGGCGACCGCGAGCTCGCCGGCGAGGACGCGGTGTCGGCGGCGGTGGCTCGGCACGGCGTCGCCGACGCGGCCGAGGAGGTCAGCATCGGGCTGAACAAGAGCGTGGCCGCCACCGCCCGGACCGCACTGGGCCAGAACGTCGCGCAACGCTTCGACGCGTTCAAGGCGGCGGTGGACGCGTTCGCCCCGCCGACGATGCTCGAGGAGCTCGCCGGCCCGGTGAACGCCGCTACCCTCGCCGCCGGCGCCCGGCAGGTCTTCGCCACCGCGCTGCCCCTCTCGCACCGGTTGTTGTATGAACTGGACGCGCTGCTCAGCGTGCGGGAAGGTCGGTACGCCGATGCCTGGCGCTTCACCGTGGTGGCCGGTGCCGCCGGTGGTGTGGTCGCGATCCTGCTGGCCTGGCTGCTCCTGGCCGGTCGCGGGCGGCCGCGGCGCGATCCCGCCCTTGCGGCCGCGCTCGCTGGCGAGTCCGAACTGGACGAGGCGATCAGCTCGCTGACCGATGCCCGCACCCTGCTCGACGGGGAAGAACTCATGCACGTCGGACGGGCGGTGCGGCCACGATCCCGGGAGCGGGACGGTGCTCAGTAGGCTGCGGATACGGCAGAAGCTCGGCCTTCTGCTCATGATCCCGCTCGCCGCCGTGGTGGTCACGTTGGTGCCGTTCACGGCCGAGCGGATCGACGACGCGCGCTCGGCCAGCGCCACCGCGGACATCGCCACGGCGGCCCGTGAGGTTGGCGCCCTGATCGAGAACCTGCAGCAAGAGCGCCTGCTCGCGATGGGGTACCTGATCATGCCCACAATGGACCGCAGCGCCCTGCTCGCCGAGGCGCAGCTCGGCATCGACAACTCGGCCGCCCTGCGCCGCACGCCGAACACACGGGCGCTGCTCGAGCGGGCCGGCGCGCCGGTGTCCAACCTGGACGCAGTTCGGGCCCGGGTGATCACCCGGAGCATCACGACCACCGAGGTCTACCAGGCCTACCGCGACGCCAACGACGCCTTACTGGACGCGCTCGCGCTGGCCAACCCGCCCGCGGCCGACGTACGGGGGCTGCGCCAGCTCGGTGCGCTGGATGTGCTGATGCGGGCCAACGAGGAGGCGAGCGGCGCCGGTGCGCTGCTCGTCGGTGCGGCTGGTGACCGCGAGCTGGACCGCACGCTGCTCACCGACGCGCTCACCGCCCAGCAGCTGCACACCGAGCGGTTCCGCCGCCTGGTCACCGCCGACCAGGCGACGCTGCTGCAGACCGTCGAGGACGGCAAGGCCGGCCAGCGCATCGCCGCACTCGTCGCGGACCTGGGCCGCGATGCCCCGACCGCGGCCGAGCCGTCCCGGGTGACGGTCACCGATGCGCTGACCGCGGCCATCTCCTACACGGGGCTGCGGCGGCTGGCCCAGGACCGCATCGCCCGCGAGATCGCGACCGATGCCGCGGCCCGGGCCAAGGTGGCGCGCATCGCCGCCGGCGCGGTGGGTGCCTCGGCCGTGTTACTGCTCGCCCTCGTCGTCGGCCTGGGCGTGACGGTGAGCCGGTCCATCTCCAGCCCGCTGCGGCGGCTGACGCGGGCCGCGGGCCTCGTCGCCGAAATCGCTGGCACCGAACTCGTGCGGGTGGCCGACTCCGATGATCCGGACCCGGCTCCACCCAAGCTCGCCGCGGTCGACATCCATGGTTCGGACGAGGTGGGTGAGCTCGCCATCGCCCTCAACCGGGTGCAGGCCACCGCGGCGCTGCTGCTGGAGCGGCAGGTCACGTCGCGGCGCAACGTTGCGGTCATGTTCGCCAACATCGCCCGGCGTACTCAGAACCTGGTCGGCCGCCAGCTCTCACTCATCGACGACCTCGAACGCAACGAGCACGACTCCGGCATGCTGGCGCGGCTCTACCGCCTCGACCACGTGGCGACCCGGCTGCGGCGAAGCGCCGACAGCCTGCTCGTGGTCTCCGGCACCATCGACGAGAGCGTCTCCGGCACGCCGACCGCGCTGGTTGATGTCGTGCGCTCGGCGCTGGCCGAGATTGAAGGCTTCCAGGCGGTCACGCTGGGCGAGATCTGCGAGGCGACGATCACCCCCGGCCTCGTCGGCGACCTTCGCCTGCTGCTGGCCGAGTTGCTGGAGAACGCGGCGAGCTTCTCCCCGCCGGGCACGCCGGTGGAGGTCTCCGCCGCATTCGCCGACGAGTGCCGCATCAGCATCATCGATCATGGCCTGGGCATGTCGGCGTCGCGCCTGGACGAGGAGAACCGCCGCCTGATCGAGCGGGAACGCCTCGACCTCGCGCCGACGACCGCGCTCGGGCTCTTCGTGGTCGGCCGGCTGGCCCGCCGGCACGGGCTTTCGGTGCGGCTGCATGCGTCGGCAGGGCGCGGCGTGACCGCCGTCGTCGGCGTGCCGCTGCGGCTGCTCTCGGCCGCATCCGGGCTGCCGCGCGCGAGCGCCGCGCCGGTGCTGGGCCGGCGCATCTTCGCCGCCGAGCCGCTCTCCATCGAGTCCGCCGCCCCAACCGCTCGCGGTTCGGTGCCGGCCGGGGCGGCTCTGCCGTCGGTGCCGCAGGGCTGGCAACGCGGGGTCGACCCCAACGATCCGGGCGAGCAGTTCGCCTGGTTCGGCCAAGCGGCCGGCCCGCTGATCGAACCGCCGGGGCTGATCGAACCGCCGGGGCTGGCCGAGCCGCCGGGGCTGGCCGAGCCGCCGGCGGCGGCCACCGTGCCGCGGCAGGCGTTTCGGGGCGGGCTGATGCGGCGTAAGCCGGGGCGACACCTCCCGGCCACCGAGACCGACGACTCACCGACCGAACCCATCGTCCGGAACCCGGACGCTGAGCGGGACGCCCTGGACGCGTTCGCGGCCGGGGCATCCCGCGCCGATGCACCGGGGCCGATGCCGGTGTCCGCGCCGGCCGGGGCGCCGATCAGTGCCGGCGGGCTCTCCCGCCGGGTGCCGGGCTCGCATCTGAACGAAGCGGTGCGCCAACTCGCCGACCTGCCACCCGCCTCAGGTCGCCCGCGCGACGCCGAGGCCGAGCGAGACGAACTCAACGGCTTTCTGGCCGGATACGATCGCGGCATCCGGGCCCAGAGTGACGCACCGAGCTCTACTGACGAGCCGCGCAACCGGAGAGGCACATCATGACCGTGTACACCGATCATCTGAGCAGCGAGGCCCAGCAGTTCAACTGGTTGCTGAGCCAGTTCGCGGCGAACACCCCGGAGGTGCGGGAAGCGATCGCGGTCTCCTCGGACGGCCTGCTGATCGCCATGTCACACACGGTCGACCGGGCCAACGCCGACCGCCTCGCCGCCATCACCTCGGCCATCATCAGCCTCGCCAATGGCGCCTCCCGGGTCTATGAACTCGGCGCACCGAACAAGGTGATCATCGACCTCGAAGGCGGCTTCGTTCTGGTCAGCGCCATCAGCGCCGGCTCGACGCTCGGCGTGCTCGCTTCGCGCTCGGCCAACCTGGGCAATCTCGCGTACGAGATGGCGGTCTTCGCCAACCGGGCCGGCACGGTCATCACACCGGCCCTCATCGAAGAGCTCAAGGTGACTGTCGGGCAATGACGTGAGCCTCACCCAGTCGTTCGATGAGCCGATCGACGAACCGTCGCCGGTGCGGCCCTATCTTGTCGCGCGCGTGCCCGTCCGCGAGCACGAGGTCAGCCATGAGGTGGAGTGGGTCCGCC
>JBLNGJ010000727.1:0-5334 GCA_050264675.1 Micromonosporaceae bacterium | reverse complement strand
GCTGCCGCAGTGAGGTGAGGTTCGCCGCCGAGTCGAGCCGGCCATTGAGGACCTTTACCACGGTCGGGGAGCTGTCCACGCCGAGCTGCTTGGCGTAGCTGCCGAGGCGGTCGACGTAGAGGCGGGGCCAGCGCAGCCCGAGGCCGGCGACGAACTCCTCGCCGGCCTGCTCGGTCTCACTCGCCACGACCACGGACAGGCCGTCGGCCCAGGGCGGCTTCGCCTGGGCCAGGTCGGATCCGATGGTGTGGCAGACCGAGCAGCTGTTGCTCAGCACCAGCACGTAGCTGTCCGGCCGGGACCCGTTGACCTCCAGCCCGGGCGGACGCTGCGGCGCCAGCTCGTCGACCGCACGGCCGAGCGTGGGCAGGTGCAGCCGGCTGGGCTGGTCCTGCATGTGCAGCATGGCGCGCACCTGCCGCAGTTCCGCGTACACCTCGACCAGGCCGGCCGAGACGAGCGCCACGGCGACCGACAGGATCAGCACAACCGCGATGAGAACAACCGTCGTCACAACGCCTCCCTCTGAGCTGCGGCCCGCGCGAGCATCTCCTGCCGGTGGTGGTGCATGTTCACGATGGCGAAGCGCCGGTGCGGGATGCCTTGGCGCCAATGCGTCCACGCGATCACGCTGGACACGAGGGCGCTCGCCGCGAACGCCAACGCCGCCCGCTGCGCCACTACATCCGCGCTCAGGCTCATCGGCCGCGCGACGACGATCCAGCCGACCACCGCGGCCGCCAAGACCGCCGCCCGCACCAGCGTGCGTGACCCGAGCTCGGCCGCCGGCCGCAGGCTGCCGAAGCAGTGGCAGGTGACCGGGCGCGGACTGGTCCGGGCCAGCACCGCCGCGCCGGCGAAGAGCAGGCAGAGCAGCCCGGCGGCGCCCGCCGCCAGCTGGGCGCGATAGCCGCCATCGGCACTGGCGATGGCGACCGCGGTCACCCCCTCGGCGAGGATGAGCACACCGGCGATGCCGGAGGCCGCTCGGCGGTCGGCGAGCCGAAGTAGTTGGGCCACCATCTCGCGCGAGGCGGGAAACGACATCGTCTTGCCCGCTGCCGAGAGCAGGAACGTCGCGGTCAGGCCGATCCGCAGGGCAAGCTCTACCAGGTCCATGCTCAGCCACCTCCTCCTGCGGCGACGGCACCGTCCGCCCTAGCCGGCGCGGCGCGCCCGTCAGCGCTGATCACATCGAGCCAGTTGGGCTCGCCCTGGCGCTGGCTCAGCGAGGCCGGCCCAGCGGTGCGGAACACGCCGGTCCAGGTGCTGTGTCCACCGTGGATGACCCAGCGCACGGCGGTGACATGGCGGCCCAGGCCGTTGAAGAGCAGCAGCGAGCGCACGTCGGGCCAGACCGAGACGAAGGTCATCGTACGCGCCGGCACGTCGACCGCCGCCCGGACCAAGATCGGCGCTCGCTCCAGCTCGCACAGCTGGCGGCGCACCCGGCGCCAGTGCCACCAGGCGGCGACCAGGTCCCGGCGGCGGCGTACCCGCACGATGGTGACCGAGCTGACCAGCTCGCGCCAGCCGGCACGGACCGACTCGAGCTCAGCCGAGGATGGCCTGGGCAAGCAGCATCACCCCCACGCTGGTCAGCAGCAATCCGGACGCGACCCGGGCCGGCGCCACCAGTTCGTTGACGCGCGCCACGGCCGAGTCGACGCCCGCACCGTGCGCCACGCGCCACACCACGACCGCGTGGGTGGCCAGGTAGCCAGCCGCGAACAGCCCGACCACGAGATACAACCTCGGGCCCGGCGTGGTGAACAGCAGCACGAACGCCGCCCAGTAGAGCGAGGTCATTTTGATCGTGGTCAGGGTCGTGCCGATGTCCAGCCCCCACAGCGCGGTCGCCCGGGCCAGGCCGAACCGGTGCCGCCAGGCCGGGTTGGTCTGGCGGCGCAGGCTCGGCGTACGCAGGCCGCCCAGCCGAAGGTCGCAGGCCGCGAGGACGAGCAGCACCCCGCCGGCCACGGCCGGCGGCAGCCGGAGCCGGTCGGGCAGCGCCTGGCTGAGGGCGAACGCGGCCAGCATCGCGGCGCTAGCGGCCACCGCAAACGCGGCGACATAGATGGCGTTGAGCCGGCGGGCGAGCGGTCGGCTGGTCCGGCTGGGCCCGGTCACGCCGAGCAGCGATGCTCCTCAAGGGCTGAAGAGCTGAGCCGCTCCACCGACCAGGGCCAGGGAGTAACCGATCCACACCCACATCAGGCGTCAGCAGGCGGGGCCGATGCGCGTCCAGGAGCAGCCGGCGCTGTAGCACTCGCCACAGGTGACCCGCTGCAGGCAGCAGCCCACGTACGCACAGCACGTCCACGTCCAGCGGTTGCTGCAGTTGTTGATCTGGGTCTGCGTGCAGTAGGTGTAGTACGCAAGCTGGCAGCAGTAGACGTGGTTGAGCGACTGCGTTCCACCACCCGGCCCGCGGGCCAGGTTCTTCTCGTTGGCCGACGACGGGCGGGTCAGGCCGAACGTGACGACCGCTCCGCCCAGCAGGCCGGCGGCGGCGCGGCGCAGGAAGGATCGGCGGGCCAGCGGCTCCCGGGGCTGGGGCTGGTCGGTGTTGTCCTCGTCGGGGATACGATCGATATCCATAGTTGCCTCCCGAGTCGTACCCCACACCGTACGCTCGGCTATTTGCGGCAGTCAATGTGCGTCTATATGTAGATGTAAGACGCCCGAGCTGGCGACGCGACGCCGCCCACACGGGCGCCAGTCCTGATCACACCGTGGGTCGCAACCTCACTGGTAGGAGACGAAGACCGGCGACGGTGAGATGGCCACGGTCTGCCTGGGCGTGAACGTGGGTTGGTCCTCGTCGTAGAAGTTCTTCCAGCCCCAGGAGATGTTGGCCGGCGGGTTGACGTGCATCGCCCGCCAGGTGTTGAACTTCTCGCTCGGAGTGCCGAAGCCGTCCGCGTGGATGATGATGCTCAGCTCGTCGTGGCTCGTGTTGACGCTGGACCGGTTCACGATCATGTCGAGCCGGAACTGGTGCAGCATGAGCACCTTCTGCGGCAGCTTGTTCACCCGGGTCAGCTCGGCCAGCCACTCCGAGGTGGCGTTGATCTCGTCGGCCGTGACCGAGCCGATCTGCACCATGTGGACCTGGTTGGGCTTGAGCCGCCACTCCGGGTCGAGCGCGAGGCCGACGTTGGGCAGCTTGAGCAGCTCGGCGTAGCGCTTAGCCTGGGTGAGGAAGTCGGTGCGGCCGGGCTGCAGGTCGAGCATCACGTACATGCCGGCCGCGCGGGCCGCATCCACCCACGGACGCAGCCGCTCGACCGGCGTCTCCAACGAGTAGTCACCGTCCGACCCGGCCGAGGCCGACGCGACCGTCGTGATGATCTCGAAGGTCGGCACCACCGGTTCGTCCACAAGGGAGCTGTAGCTGGCGGCCACGTTCTTGGCCCGGGTGATGGCCGCGCTCAGCGGCTGCTCGCCCAGCACACCCAGGACGGAGTCGCCCGGGTGCCCGTAGAGGGCCACCATGCGGCGACCCGGGAAGACCACCTGACCGCCGCCGGGCAGCAGCACGCCGGTGGCCGCGGTGTTCACCCGCTGCCGCAACCTCGGTGCCGGCCCGAACGAGCTACCCAGCGCGAGCACCCGGGTGGTCGACTGGCCGGCCAACGCCGAGATCACCTTGTCGTCGGCCCGCGGGTCGGGGTCGTGGACGAGCTGCACCCGGGCGCCGGCGGCGCGGGCCGTGGCCACCGCCGCGCGGCTCGCGGCCTGGTCGAGCGCGAGCACCAACAGGTCGGTCAGCGGCCGGGCCGGGGTCAGGTCGGGCAGCGCCGCCCCGTCGCCGGTCAGGGCGACCACGACCATGCCCTTGGGTGAGGTCGACGCCGGGGTGGCCGAGGCCGAGGTGCCGGCGCCACCGCCGGCCCACTGCGCCGCCGCCGAACCCACGGTCACCAGCGTGGTGGTGCCCAGCCGGGTCAGCTCGGTGGTGATGGCGGCGGTCAGGGCCGTGTCGCTACCCGGCGTGAGCAGCACTGGCACGCCCAGATTCGCGGCGGTCGACGTTGCGTCGGTCAGGCTCGCTTCGTCGCCGTCACCGGCCAGCACCACCGCCGGGGCGCGCACGAAGAGCGCCTGGCTGGTCAGCAGGGCAAGCTCGGCCCCGCCGGTGGCCGGGAGCACGGTCGTCTCGTCGGCCGGCAACGCGGTCTGGGGTTGCGGTCGGGTGGCCTGGCTCGGATTTGGTGTCGGGCCGGGTGAACCGAGCGTGCAGCCTGTGGTCATGAGAACGGCGGCGACGACCGCCGCGAGTACGCGGAACCGGGGCATAGCGTCCCAACAGGGTCGAACCAACGGTGGGGGTGGTCGGCCTGCACGTTAGCAGGCCGCCGCCCCTATCCGCGCGTAACCCGCCTAACCGCGTAACCCGCCTAACCGCGTAGACCCGCCTCGTCAGGCGAACTGCTGCCACCAGCCGTCGACCTCGGCCGGGTCATCGACGCTCACCCGCTGCCCCGGACGCGGCACCGCCAGGCGCACGTCATTCGCCTTCGCCTCCGACCAGATCCGGTCCACCGGCTCCGACCACGAGTGCAGGGCGAGGTTGAACGTGGCCCAGTGCACCGGAACCAACAGCCCGCCGCGCAGGTCCAGATGGGCGGCGATGGCCTGCTCGGGGGTCATGTGGATGTCCGGCCAGTACGGGCTGTACGCACCGATCTGCACCAGCGTCAGGTCGAACGGCCCGTGCTCGGCGCCGAGGTCGGCGAAGCCGGGAAAGTAGCCAGTGTCGCCGGTGTAGAAGATCCGACGCCGCTGGCCGGCGATGACCCACGATCCCCACTGGGTCTCGTTGCGGTGCAACGTTCGGCCGGAGAAGTGCCGGGCCTGGGTCATGGTCAGCCGCAGGCCAGCGACCGTTGTGCTCTCGTCCCAGTCAAGCTCGATGACGCGCGCCTCAGGCACCCGCCAGCGCTGCAGGTGCGCGCCGACGCCCAGCGGCATCAGGAACGGCGCGCTCTGGCGGTGAGCCAACTCACGCACCGTGGCCATGTCCAGGTGGTCGTAGTGATCGTGCGAGATGAGGATCGCGTCGACGGCCGGCAGGTCACGCAGCGGCATCGGCATCGGATGCAGGCGCCGCGGCCCCACCAGCGCCGACGGTGAACAGCGCAGGCTCCACACCGGATCGATGAGCACCCGCCGGCCCTCGATCTCAACCAGGGTCGACGCGTGCCCGAGCCACACCAGGCTCAAGGCATCCGGCGCACCCGCCTCGGTCCAGCCCGACGGGACCACGATCGGCACCCGTCCCCGCGGCGTGCGCCGCTGCCCACCGAAGACCAACTCGCGTATGATCTT
>JBLNGJ010000726.1:0-7393 GCA_050264675.1 Micromonosporaceae bacterium | reverse complement strand
CCGCCCCCACCGCCGGTGCCATCCGCGGGCGCACATCCGGCGACCGTCACCACGGCCAGCGCCGCCAGGACAACGGCTGCCGGTACTCGACGGGGTCTCATCGGTCCTCCCGAGCTCGACTGAACTGTGACTGCGCCGAGACGACGCTTGGCGGGCCGCCGAGGTTTACCGGCGGGACATGTCACCTGTGCGACACGGTCCGTGGTGGGCCCCCGCCGACGCCATCGTCCCGACCGCGCCGTCTACGCTGCCGTGCGTGGCCCTGCTCACCGATCCTGACCCGTCGTGGGAGGGCCCGGTCACCCACGCGCCGCAGAAGGGTGGCCGGCATCGACGGGTACGCGCCCGCTCGGTGCTCGAGCTGATCGCATTGGTGGTCGCGCTCGTCGGAGTGATCTGGCTACTCACCCTGCCAGCGGCGACGAACAGCCGGGGTGAGACCCCCGGACCACCGCCGTTGGCCGAGGTCTGGCCGGGGGTGGCCCCGAGCAGCCAGCCGGCCCTGCTCGCCGATGGCACCATCTTCACCCCACAGCTCTACCTCGACGCCGCGACCGCGGTGGGCACCGCACCGACCGGCAACGCCGACCAGGTCCGGGTGCTGGTGCGCACCTCCGGCGGCGTTCGCGAACTGCGCCGGGTAAACGCGAAGGACTTTCCGCAGTTCGCCGCGTTCAGCGCCAGCGGCGATGATGTCTTCTGGGCCGAGTCGACCAGCCCAGCCAACCAGGCTCAGCACACCCGCCTCTACCGGGCCAACTGGCGCACCGGCACCCGTTCCGTGCTGGTCACCGCCGACACCGGCGACATGGTCTTCACCGAGTCCCAGTTCGACCTCACCGTCAGCGGCGGACGCCTGCGCTGGGTGTCCGCCGAGTTCGTCACCAAGGCAGTCACCCAGGTGCGGTCGGTGCCGGTCGGCGGCGGCACCGTCGCGATCAGCCCGATCGATGGCGCGTACACCCTCTCCGCCTGGCCGTGGCTGGTCACCTTCGGCAACTCATCCGCGGCCCAGCCCGAACTGGTCAACGTCGAGAGCTCGCAGCGGGTCAAGCTCACCACCACGCCGGCCGAGGTCGCCCGGTGCAGCCCGGTCTGGTGCCGCATCGTCGTGCTCGGCGGCGACGCCGTGCCGGTGCGCATCGACCTGCAGCATCCGGACGGTTCCCAGCGCCACCGCATCGCCGGCGCAGACACCAGTGCCGTGATCGGGGACGTCGCGCTGCTGGATCGCTTCGAACCGCTCGGCGTCGCGCGGACCAGGGCCGACGACGTCGGACGGCAGCTGATTCTCTACGACATCAAGACCGGCCGGCTGGTCGACATCGCGCCGTCCGTCGATGTCATCCGGGCCCGCCAGGGCGTGCTGTGGTGGTCCACCGGCTCGGGCTCCGGGCTGATCTGGCACGCGTTGGACCTGCGCCAGCTCACCTGAGGTCGGCGCACCTGAGATCAGCCAGCGAGCCGCTTGACCGCGTCGAGCAGCCGGGCCACCTCGTCGGCGGTGTTGTAGTGGTAGACGCTCGCGCGCACCGCGCCGCCGCTGTCGCGCAGCCCCATCGCGCGGAAGTACTCGTAGGCGTAGTAGTCGCCGGCGAAGACGCAGATGCCCTCGTCGCCCAACGCGGCGGCGGTCTGGCCGGGCGACTGGCCGTGGATGCGGAAGGCAACGGTCGGGCACCGGTCGGCCGGCGCCGGACACATGCTGACCGCGGGCAGCTCGGCCAGGCCGGCCACGAGCTCGGCGAAGAGCTCCATCTCGTAGTCGCGGGCGGCGGTCAGGGACGACAGGATGCGGGCCCGCCGGGGGCCCGGCGCCGACGGCACGAGGTCGGCCAGGTGCTCGACCGCGCCGGCCATGCCGGCCAGCAGCTCGAAGCAGAGGGTGCCGAACTCGAAGCGCTCGGGCACATCGTTCGGCGAAGGGCGAAGCTTCTCCGGGCGCAGGGCCTCCCAGCGGGCCGGGTCGGCCACGCAGGCCGCGATGTGCGGCCCCGACCATTTGTACGCGCTGGTGGCGTAGAAGTCGGCACCGAGCGCAGTCACGTCGATGGGGCCATGCGGGGTGGCATGCACACCGTCCACATAGAGCAGTGCTCCCGCGGCGTGGGCTCGCCGGGCGATGCCGGCAACGTCGGGCCGGGTGCCGATCGCGTTGCTACCAGCGGTCACCGCGACCAGCCGGGTGCGCTCGTTGACGAGATCGTCGTACTGCTCGGCCGGCAGCTCGCCGGTGTCATGGTTGAACTCGGCCCACCGCACCGTCGCACCGGAGCGCTCGGCCACGTGCAGCCAGGGGCGCACGTTGGCGTCGTGGTCGAGCCGGGACACGACCACCTCGTCACCCGCGCGCCAGGTGTCGGCGAGCGTACGGGCGACGAGGTAGGTCAGCGAGGTCGTACTGTTGCCGAAGACCACCCCGGCGGCCGGCACACCGAGCAGGTCGCCGATGGCGGCCCGGGCGGCGTCGACGATGCGAATGCCGGTCCGGCCCGGCTCGAACGCGGTGGTGTGGTTGGAGATCGCCGAGCGCAGGGCCGTAGCCACGGCATCGGCCGCCCGGGCGGACACGAGCGTGCCCGCAGCCCCGTCGAACTGGACGTACCCCTCGGCCAGGCCGGGATACTGCGCCCGCACCCGCGCGACATCGAAACCCATGCCCGCTACGGTAACGCACGCGCCCCGACGGCCGACCGGTCACGGGGTAACGCTGCGCCCGGCCCGCCCGTGGCGGACTTCGATCGGCGCCCGGGTCGAACGCGAGTCGGTCCGTCCCGCGATCACCGCGCGGTAGACCCGCTCGTAGCGGCGGGCGATGATGTCGGCCGAGAAGGACTGCCGCACGTGGGCCACGCATGCGGCCGGGTCGAGCTTGACCACATCGAGCAGCGCCGGCGCCAGCTCAGACTCGTCGTCGCAGATGATCCCGGTCTCCCCCGGCACCACGATCTCCGGCACCGCGCCGCGATTGAGTGCGACCACCGGCGTGCCGACCGCCATCGCCTCGAGCATCGCCATGCCGAACGGCTCCTCCCAACGCAGCGGCATGATGAGACAACGCGCGGTGGCGAGCAGCTCGGCGGTGCGGGCCCGGATGCCGTTGATGACCAGTTCCACGTCCGGCCCCAGGCGCGGCTCGATCACCTCGCGGAGGTAGCGCTGCTCGGCCGCCTCGTTGCATTTGCCGGCGAGCACGAGTGGCACGCCGGCCGCCCGGCAGGCCTCGATGGCCAGATCGGGGCCCTTGTCCGGCGAGAACCGGGCCAGCCACAGCGCCGGCCCGTCCGACGGCTCGGTCCGGCCCGGGCCGACCCGGCCGATTCCATTATGGATAGTGGCGGCCCAGCGCAGGTTGGGCCGGAGCCGGCGTTGGGCATGGGAGATCGCCACCAGGGACACGGTCTGGTCCACGTGGGCCAGGTACTCACCGAGGTCGCCCAGCGGGCAGCCGTGGGCGGTGACCACCGTCGGCGCCTTGCGCTGTGACGCTACGAACGGGCCGAGCATGGTGTGGTCGTGCACCACGTCGAAGGTGCGCTCGGCGAAGAGCCGGTTGGCTCGGGCCACATGAAGCAGCTCGGGCAGAACCTCCCCGAGCTGACGGTACTGCGGTTGCGGCGTCGTACTGTGAAACTCGGCCCGGGTGCCGGTGCTGGTGCCCGCCCCGATCAACGTGACCCGGTGGCCCCGAGCCACGAGGCCGTCGATGAGGGCCGCGCAGACCTGTTCCAGCCCGCCGTAACCCGGCGGTGGCACCTCATACCACGGTGGCACCAGCATCGCGATACGCAGGGCCCGGTTCCGGTCCGCGGCCGCACCGTCAGATCGGCCGTCGTATCTGCCAGAAGACATCCCGTCCACCGTTCCCCGGTCGACCGGCGGGGCTTCCACCGGCCCACACGCGCGCCTGGAGCGTTTGCGCTCGTGTTCATTACCCACCGTATGAGCGGGCGAACCGTCCGGCCGGCAAGTCCGACGAACCGCGACCCCGGTGCCGGGAAAGGAGTAACGTAGACGTAATGGCCGGGAGAGCGGCATGACACCCCGTCAAATAAGCATTCTCCAGGGAGATGCCTTCGTCGTCGCGGATACCCGCGGCGACATCGCGTCAACGGCCAACGCAGCCGCTTCCGGCCTGTTCTACCGGGACATGCGCCACCTGTCGCAGTGGGAACTGCGGATCAACGGACGCGAGCTGGACGTGCTCTCGGCCGAGACGCTCGAGTACGACGAGGCGGTCTTCTTCCTCATCGAGCCGACCGGCACCATCTACCGCAACCCGTCGGTGTCGCTGATCCGCAGCCGTGAGGTCTCCCGCGGTATGCGCGAGCACCTGCACGTGCAGAACTACGGCGCGACGACCGAAGCGATCGAAGTGTCACTGCTCTTCGACGCCGACTTCGCCGATCTCTTTGAGGTCAAGGACCAGCGGCCCAAGGTCGGTGAGAGCTACCGGCGCCGTAGTGACGGTGAAATCACCCTGGGCTATCGGCGGGGGGACTTCTGCCGCGAGACCTACATCAGCGCCCCCGGCGCGTTCATCACCGACGAGTCGATCACCTACCGGCTCGAGCTCGCCCCCCGCGAACTGTGGACGTGTGACATCGACATCACGGTGGGCACCTCGCCGGACCACCCGGTGCCACCGCAGCCACACCAACCCGACATGCCGGTGCCGCTGGAGGAGTGGCTGGAGGCGGCGCCCACGGTCGAGACCGACTGGCATGACCTGCGTCATATCTACCATCGCAGCCTCATCGACCTCGCCGCGCTGCGCTTCTACCCCGAGCCGACGCCGCGGGCGTCACTGCCGGCCGCTGGGCTGCCGTGGTTCATGGCGCTCTTCGGACGGGACAGCCTGATCACGAGCTACCAGACGCTGCCGTACGTGCCCGAGTTGGCCCGAACCACACTGCGGGCGCTCGCCGCCCAGCAGGCCACCGACTGGGATGATTTCCGCGACGCTGAGCCCGGCAAGATCCTGCACGAGCTGCGCCATGGCGAACTCGTCCACTTCCGCGAGCGGCCGCAGTCGCCGTACTACGGCTCGGCCGACGCCACGCCGCTGTTCCTCATCGTGCTCGACGAGTACGAGCGCTGGACCGGTGACCTCGGGACGGTGCGCGCGCTCGAGGGCGCCGCCCGCGCCGCGATGCGCTGGATCGAGGAGTACGGCGATCTCGACGGCGACGGCTACGTCGAGTACCACACCCGCAGCAGCGAGGGTCTGGCCAACCAGTGCTGGAAGGACTCGTGGAACTCCATCGTGCACCCCGACGGTGAGCTGGCGACGCTGCCCCGGGCCATCTGCGAGATCCAGGGGTACGCCTACGACGCGCGCCGCCGGATGGCCCGGCTGGCTCGCGACTGTTGGGACGACCCAGCGCTGGCCGAGCGCCTCGACCATGACGCCGACGAACTGCGCCGACAGTTCAATGTGGACTTCTGGCTGCCCGACCGGGGCTATTATGCCCTGGCCCTCGACGGCGCCAAGCAGCCGGTGCGCACGCTCTCCTCCAACATCGGCCACCTGCTCTGGAGCGGCATCGTGCCGGTCGACCGGGTCGACGAGGTGGCCTCCGCGCTCTGCGACGGCCCGCTCTTCTCCGGCTGGGGTCTGCGTACGCTCGCCGACGGCCAGCCGGCGTACAACCCGATCGAGTACCACAACGGCACCGTGTGGCCGCACGACACCGCGCTCGCCGCCGCCGGGCTGGCCCGCTACGGCCGCCGGGATGCCGCCAACCGGCTCGCCGTGGCCCTGCTCGAGTCCGGTCGCTACTTCGACTACCGCCTACCCGAGGCGTTCGCCGGCTACCACCGCGACCTGACCCGCGTGCCGGTGCTCTACCCCACCGCGTGCTCGCCGCAGGCGTGGTCGGCCGGGGCACCCCTGCTGCTCATCCGCGTGCTGCTCGGGCTCGAGCCGCAGAAGGACGAACTCACGGTGCGTCCGCACCTGCCCGATCGGATCCGCCGGCTCGCGCTGCACGGGGTGCCCGGCCGCTGGGGTCGCACCGACGCCACCTCAGCCACGCTCTAGTCTCTCGCGCCGATCATGAACTTAACTTCCGGTTCGACGGCGCGTCGCGGGCCGTTAGCTCATGATCGGCACACGCAACGGGCTACCTACGGAGCGCAGTTGGCGGTGAACTGGTTCGGGTTGATGTTGGCGAGATAGATACCGGGCAGGTGGCCCGGGCAGGTGTAGTACAGGTCCCCCATGCCGGTCGCGACAGTCTGCCAGTAGATGGGCGGAGACACCGGCGCCAAGCGCTTGAGGTTGACCGGATAATCCTGCCGCTCGCCTCCGGGCGAGCAGATCTTGTAGTACCAGACATGGATTTGCGTGGCAGTGACCTGGTAGTCCTTGTACACGGTGACCGAGCCGCATGTCGCAGCCGCCTGCGGCGTCGTCGTGGCCGCGGGCCGCGACGTCACGGTGACCCCGACGCCGATGCCGACGATCGCCAGCATGACCACGGCTGCCCGCACGGCGAGACGAATGGTGCCCCTCATGGTGCCTCCTTCGCCGATCATCAGTAGATGTAGCTGCATCACACCACCGAGGTCACCGGGTGTCCATCGGCCCTCCAGGGGATAATGGAACCGGCAGCGACAGCTCGTGGGCGAGGAAGGCGAGCTGGTCGGCGTAGAGATCCACCAGCCGGCTCACCGCCCGGGCGCCGTGGCCGACCTCGGTTTCGCGGCGCACCAGGATCGGATGCGGCGAGGAGGTGGCGTGCTGCAGCGCGGCGGCGAGCTTACGGGCGTGTAGGGGATCGACCCGGGTGTCGCTTTCGAAGACGGTGAAGAGCACCGCCGGGTACGGCACACCACTATGGACATTGTGGTAGGGCGAGTACGCGCGCAGCCACCCGAACTGCTCCGGATCGGCGGCGCTGCCGTACTCACCCGACCAGGTCGAGCCGAGCCCGAATCGCTCGTAGCGCAGCATGTCCAGCAGCGGCGCCGAGCACACCACCGCCGCGTAGCGGTCCGGGTGCTGGGTCAGCGCGGCGCCGACGAGCAGCCCGCCGTTGGAGCCGCCGTAGATGGCCAGCCGATCCGGCGTGGTCACACCGTCGGTCACCAAACGGTCAGCCGCAGCGTGCAGATCATCAAAAACGTTCTGTTTGTTGGCGAGCATGCCGGCTCGGTGCCACTGCTCACCCTCCTCCTTGCCGCCGCGCAGGTTGGCCACCGCGTAGACGCCACCGGCGCCGACCCAGGCGAGGATGCTCGGCCCGTGCCAGGGAGTGAGCGCGACGTTGAAGCCCCCGTACCCGTAGAGGATGGTCGGCTTCGGCCCGGGCGGCTGGTCGGCCGACGAGACCACGAACATGCGCACCTCGGTGCCATCCCGGGACGGGTAGGTGACCTGGCGGGTGGT
>JBLNGJ010000725.1:0-4085 GCA_050264675.1 Micromonosporaceae bacterium | reverse complement strand
CGTCGTAGGAGAGGATCCGGAAAAAGCCGTCGCGCGAGCCGCTGTACACGAGCGGATAGCCGTCCGGGTCGAGGCTGAGCGAACCTTTGACGAGGTCGCCGGTGACGAAGTCGGGCAGGATCCGCTCGCCCGTCGCCGCGTCGACGAAGTGGATGTGGTGGTCGTAGCCGCCCGTGATGACCCAGGTGCGGCCGTCGCGTTCGATCACGCCGGGTTGGCCGGTCCAGCCGTTGCCGCACCATATCTTGATCTCACCGGGCTTGGTGCTGCTCGGCCCGCACATGTTGCCGTTCTTCGGGAACGCCCACAGCTGCACCGGGTTGGACCGCACCGCTGGCCCGGTGCCGTAGAAGGTCCGCGTCGGGTTGCCGCGGAATGTGATCAACCCGTTGACCGTGGTTCCGTAGGGCTTGCCTACGTTCGCCGGATCCGACCAGCCCGGAAAGGGCGCCGCCGGGGGCGACGGCGACGGCACCGGGGACGCGCCGCCGGGGGCCGGCCGCCAGGTCGGGTTCTTCCCCGTGCACGCGGCCACGGCCAGGATCGGCACCAGGACCAAGGCCAGCGGCCAGAGCCGGCGCACACGGTGTCGCATCGCGGCAGTGTGCCTGACGAACGTCACGCCGGGCAGGGCACGGGGTGCTGAATGTCGCGTACGCGACTGTGCCGCGACCGGCCCTTGGCCCGTAAGTCCCGTTCTGTCACCCGGTGGGTACGTCGCTGCACACGGGGGGTGCACGTTGGTAGCGTAAGGCACGCAGACCCGCACGAATTCGTGGATCTTGTGGTCCGGCCGAGTGGAGATTGCCATGGCGAAGGTGACGTCGCTGTCAGCGGTTGCGGTGCTCGTGTTGGTTTCGGCCGGGGTCACCGGCGCATCGCCCGGGACAGCGGGCTTGGCGGCCGGTTCACCGTTCTGCGACACGTCGACGACGACCGTCGCCGCCCGGTTCATCACCGAGGCGGGCGAGCAGCGCAGCGGCGGCCGTGAGCCCGACCTCGGCGAGGTTCACGAAGATCTCCCCGCGTCGGCGAAGGGTAAGGCCGACAAGCGGTTCCGGGCGACGGTTCCGGTCTACTTCCACGTCGTGACCGACGGCACGATCGGCGCGCTCACCGCCAGCCAGATCGACGCACAGATCGACGTGCTCAACAACACCTACGCCGGCGGCGAGGGCGGCGCGGTGACCGGGTTCGGCTTTGCGCTCGCCGGCGTGACCCGCACCGACAACGCCGACTGGTTCTACGGGAACCCGGGCGGCAACCCCGAGCACTCGATGAAGCAGGCTCTGCATCAGGGCGGCAACAACGCGCTCAACCTGTACTCGACCACCGCGGGCGCCTACCTCGGCTGGGCCTACCTGCCCTCGATCGTCACCAAGCCCGGCCAAGCGTATCTGGACGGTGTGGTCATCGACTGGGAGTCGATGCTCGGCACGTCGACGAAGTACGCCGGACGCTACGACCAGGGCGAGACCAGCACCCACGAGGTCGGCCACTGGCTCAACCTCGAGCACACGTTCTTCGGCGGATGCAACGACAAGGGCGACTTCGTCGACGACACGCCCGCCCAGAAGGGGCCGACCAGTGGCTGCCCGGAAGGCCGGGACAGCTGCCGCGAGCCGGGCCTCGACCCGATCCACAACTACATGGACTACTCCTACGACTCGTGCTACACCGAGTTCACGGCCGGCCAGGTCCAGCGGATGCGTGACGCCTGGTTGCTCTACCGGGCGGCGTAGGCGCCCTGGGTCGATCTGACGTCACAGATCACCCGCCGTAAGTAGTACCTGCGGCCGACGTTCCGCGCGACATTGTCAGGTCGCGATGAATAACTGCGCTCGCAGATCGCCTGCCCATATCGCTGGCCCAATTGTGCCCGGCATTCTGAGTGGCCGCACGCGATCGGCCCGACTGCGTGCGGGCGAGGGCTCGCCTGGTGACTCTGCGAACAGCAGGAACGGGTTACACAAGCGGATCGAACCTTCGATATGTCTGGTAACCCTTGACACGAAAGTCCGCGACGACAACATTGGTATTGCGATTGACGAAAGCGCTGCGGCTAGATATCGTTGCTAGTCGATGGCTGGACCATTGTGTTCAAGGCCTATCGAATCACCACGCGCTAGAGGAGCTCGGTGAATGCCTATCTCGTCATTGGCGTGGGATTTCTTTGCGCAGGCACGGCGGCATCCGGTCGCGCCCGCCCTCCGGTCGCGTACCGAGGTCGTCACCTACGCTGAGTTGGCCGAGCTGACTGAAAACGCTCTGACCACTGTGGACGGCGGCACTGGCCCGGTGGCCGTGTTGGCCAGGAAGTCGCCGGGTGCGGTCGCGGTGGTGCTGGCCGGCCTGGCGGCCAACCGTCCGATCCTGCTGCCGCCGGTCGATCTCGGGCGGGCCACTCTGGGTGCCCTGTGCGAAAGAGTGCGCTGCACTCAGGTCCTCGCGGTCAACACACCCGAACCCGGGCAGGCCGACCTGGTCACGGACGTGGTTCAGGTCGGATCGTCGGCCGTCGGCCGACCCGCCGGCCCGACCGCAGGTGATCACACCGGCCGGGGCCGTGCGAGCGACCGGGACGTGAGCTTCCTGTTGACCACATCGGGCTCCACCGGCGTACCCAAAATTGTGCCTCTGTCGGTGGGTGCAGTGTCCCGGTTCACGCAGTGGGCCGGCGACCAGTTCGGGTTCGGCCTGGGCACCACGGCGCTCAGCTTCGCGCCGTTGAACTTCGACCTGTCTCTGCTCGAGGTGTGGACCACGCTGCGCTACGGCGGTTGCGTGGCAATGGTCGAGCCCGAGCGGGCGGTCCACCCGCAGCACCTGACGGATCTGATCACCGCCGCCGGCGTCAACGTCATTCAGGCCGTCCCCATGCTCTACCGGATCCTGCTCGACGCGCCGGGCGGCCCGTCGTTCCCGGCCGTGACGCATGTCGTGGTCACCGGCGATCATGCCCCGCCGAGCGTGCGGGCCGGGTTGCCACGGCTGTTTCCGCGCGCCCGCCTGTACAACATCTACGGCTGCACCGAGACCAACGACAGCTTCCTGTATGAGTTCAACGCCGAGGAGGCCCTCGCCTCGCCGGCACTGCCGATCGGCAGGCCGCTGCCGGGGGTGTGGACGTCGATTGTGGACAGCGACGACCAGGCGGCTGAGGGCACGGTCACCGGCGAGCTGCTCGTCTCGACACCGTTTCAGACACTCGGTTATCTGGGCGGTGGGTCCGATCGGTTCGTGGTTCGCCCGGATGGCCGCACCTACTTCCGTACCGGCGACCTGGTCCACCGAGACGACGCGGGTCGGGTCACCGTGCTCGGCCGCCGTGACTTCGAGGTCAAGGTGCGCGGCGTACGGGTCAACCTGGAGGAGATCGAGCGGATCATCCTCGACCACGAGGAGGTGATCGAGACCGCGGTCGTCGCGGTCGCCGATGACATCGCCGGGCGGCGCTTGCATGCCACCGTGCGGGCGGCCCCGTCCGGCACGCTGACCGCGTTGCGGCTGCGTGAGCACTGCGCCGCGCGGCTGCCCCGGGTGGCAATTCCGGCCGAGATCCGCCTCGTGGGGGAGCCGCTGCCCCGAACCTCGACCGGCAAGGTCGACCGTACGCGGATTCGGTCCGAGCTGGGGAAGGGACGAGCGTGAGCACGGCGGACGAGGTCAGGGAGTACGTGGTCGGCGAGTACCTGCCCGGGATGGCCACGGACGACTTGGACACCGACTATGACCTACTGGCCAACGGGGTGATCGACAGCCTAGGGCTGCTCAAGCTGGTCGCCTGGGTGCGTGACCGGTTCGACGTACCCGTTGACGACCTCGACATCGCTCCGGAGAACTTCCGCTCGGTGCGGGCGATCCGCGCGTTCGTCGAGGCCGGTCGGCGATACACACATGGGGAGGTTGGCACGTGATTATCCGGAAGCTGTCCGACATCGTTCCGGTGGACTGGGGCAACGGGTTGAGTCGTCGATTTCTGGTGGAGGACGACGGAATGGGCTACACGCTGACCGACACGATCGTGCGTGCCGGTAGCCGGTCGGCGCTGAAGTACCGCAAGCACCTGGAAGCCTGCTACTGCA
>JBLNGJ010000724.1:0-4588 GCA_050264675.1 Micromonosporaceae bacterium | reverse complement strand
GTGCCGCCACCGAACGTGACGACGGCGACCCGGGCGGCGGCGCAACAGCGCAGCACGGCGAGAACCTGCTCATGGTCGGCGGGGAAGACGACCGCGTCGGGCGCGTCATCGGCGTCACCGGCCCGGATGCGCAACAGGTCCACAGTGGATTTGCCGCGGGTGTGCCGGATGCGGTCCTCCGCACCGACGCGCATATACGCAGCGCCCACCAGCGCGACCAGCTCGTCCCGCACCACGGCCGGCAGGGCCGGCGCCGGCAGACGCACCTGGTCCAGACGCACCGGCGGGCGCGGGCCGCGCAGACCTAACGCCTGGCCCAGCCGGACGGCCACCGCCGGCGGCAGCGCGGCGGCCTTGGCCGGGTCGCCCCAGCCGGACCAGAGCATCGCGTCCATCCGATAAACTCTGACCTCTCATGCCACCCACCACAACGACGTCGCTCAACGCCGCGCGGCGCCGCCGCGAGCTCGGCGCTCTCGCCGATGGCGAGGTGGTCGACGTCCTGGTGGTGGGCCTCGGCGCCACCGGTGCCGGGGCGGCCCTCGACGCCGCGTCACGCGGCCTGTCTGTCGCCGCGCTCGACGCCCACGACCTCGCCTTCGGCACGTCCCGGTGGAGCTCGAAGCTCATCCACGGCGGTCTGCGCTACCTCGCCAACCTCGATGTGGCGACCGCCTTCGAGTGCGCCCACGAACGCGGCATCCTGCTCGACCACACGGCGCCGCACCTGACCCGCCCGCTGCCGGTGCTGCTGCCGCTGCGGCCCGACCTGCCCGACGGCGTCGTCCGGCTGCACCGCGCCGGAATCCTCGCCGGCGACGTGCTGCGCCGCCTCGCCGGCACCTCGGCGGCCACCCTGCCCCGGGCCCGGCGCTTGCCGGTCGGCCCGACCCTGCGCCTGGCCCCGGGCCTGCGACCGGACGACCTGCGGGGCGCGCACCTGAACTGGGACGGCCAGCTCGAGGACGACGCCCGCCTGGTGGTGGCGATCGCCCGCACGGCCGCCGGCCTCGGCGCGAAGATCCTGACCCGGTGCCGGGTCACCACGCTCGCCGGCGACGGCGCCGTGGTGCGCGACGAGATCGCCGGCACCGAGCTGACCGTACGGGCCCGCTGTGTCATCAACGCGGCCGGTGTCTGGGCCGGGCAGCTCGTGCCCGACCTCCGGCTGCGCCCGTCCCGCGGCACGCATCTGCTGCTGCGGCGCGAGCTCGTCGGCGGCCTTGACGCCGAGCTGACGGTGCCGGTGCCCGGGCACCGGGCGCGCTACGTGATCGCGGTGCCGCAGCCGTCGGGTCTGGTGCTGGTGGGCATCACCGACGAGCCGGTCGACGGGCCGGTCGAGGATGTGCCCACGCCACCCGAGTCCGACATCGCGTTCCTGCTCGACGTGCTCGGCTCCGCCCTGGCCGCGCCGCCCCGGCGGACCGACGTGATCGGCGCGTTCGCCGGGCTGCGCCCGCTGCTCGACGACGGGCGCGGCCGCTCGGCGGACGTCTCCCGCCGGCACGCCGTGCACGTGGGTCGCGACGGCGTGGTCACCGTGGTCGGCGGCAAGCTCACCACCTACCGGCGAATGGCGCAGGACGCGGTGACCGCCGCGCTACGCCGGGCCGGCCTCGCCGCCGGGCCCTCCCGTACCAAGCGCCTGCCGTTGGTCGGCGCCGCCCCCCGCGCCCGCCTGGCCCGGTTGGCTCGGCCCGACGAGGCGCATCACCTGGTCCGGCGCTACGGCACCGAGGCGACCGACGTGGTGGCACTGTCTACGGAGGACGGCTCCCTGGCCGACCCGCTCGTGCCCGGCGTGGAGACCACCGGGGCGGAGCTGGTCTGGGCGCTACGGCACGAGGGCGCGCTCGACGTCGACGACCTGCTCGACCGGCGTACCCGGATCGGTCTGGTGCCGGCCGACCGGGCGGCCGCCCGACCGGCCGCCGAGGCCATCCTGGCCGCGTACGGCTAGACGAGAAAGCACGGGCACCGTATTAACGCCTGGGCGTTAATACGGTGCCCGTACTTGCCAGTTCATGATCGACGGGCGAGGTGCTCCAAGGCCAGGCGGTACCCGTCCACGCCGAGGCCACAGATCACCCCGGTGGCCACGGCCGAGACGACCGAGTGGTGCCGGAACTCCTCCCGGGCGTGGATGTTGGACAGGTGCACCTCGACCAGTGGCGCCCGCAGCAACGCGCAGGCGTCCCGGACCGCGTACGAGTAATGCGACCACGCCCCGGGGTTGAGCACCACGGCCGCCTGTTCGTCGGCGGCCGCGTGCAGCCAGCCGAGCAGCTCGTGCTCGGCGTCGGTCTGGCGTACGGTCACGTCCAGCCCGAGCTCACCGCCGACCTGCTCGCACAGGCGGGCCAGTTCGGCGTACGTGGTCAGGCCGTACACATCGGTCTCCCGGGTGCCGAGGCGGCCGAGGTTGGGGCCGTTGAGGACGTAGACCTTCACGCGCAGACCTCCCGGTAGACGTCGGCGAGCAGCTCCCCGGCCGGAGCATCCAGTATGGAGGGACGGGCCAGCGCCTCGAGGATGACGAAGCGCAACCGGGACCCGCGGGCCTTCTTGTCCACCCGCATGGTGGCCAGCAGCTGCGGCCAAGCCTCCGGCCGGTAGGCCACCGGCAGGCCCAGCCGCTCGAGCACCTCACGGTGCCGGGCGGCGGTGGCCGGGTCGAGCCGCCCGACCCGCCGGGCCAGGGCCGCGGCGTAGACCAGGCCCATCGCGACCGCGTCACCGTGGCGCACGCGGTAACCCTCGACCCGCTCGATCGCATGGGCCAGCGTGTGCCCGTAGTTGAGCACCTCACGCGGGCCAGCTTCGCGCAGGTCGGCTGCGACGATCTCGGCCTTGACCCGCACCGCGCGCTCGATCAGCTCAGCCAGCACCGGGCTGGCCGGATCGAGGGCGGCCGCCGGGTCGGCCTCGATGAGATCGAGGACGACCGGATCGGCGATGAAGCCGCACTTGACCACCTCGGCCAGGCCGGCGGCGAGATCGGCCGGTGGCAGGGTCTCCAGTGTGGACAGATCGCTGAACACCGCCGCCGGCGGGTGGAACGCGCCGACGAGGTTCTTGCCGGCGGCCGTGTTCACGCCGGTCTTGCCACCGACGGCGGCGTCGACCATGCCAAGTAACGAGGTCGGCACGGCCAGCCACGCCACCCCGCGCAGCCAGCAGGCGGCGACGAACCCGGCGAGGTCGGTGACGGCGCCACCGCCGACGCCGATGATGGCATCGGTGCGGGTGAACCCCGCCGTGCCCAGCGCGTCGAAGCAGGCCGCCGCGACCGGCAGCGTCTTGGCCGCCTCAGCGTCAGGCACCGGCATCGGGTGGGCCGCAAAGCCGGCGTGGCGCAAGGCGCGGAGGACCCGTTCGGCCACCGGCGCGAGGGGCGCCGTGTGGATCACGGCGACCTGGGCCACCCCAAAGAGCGCGGCCGGCACCCGGTCGAGCATGTCCCGGCCGATCAGCACCGGGTAGGCACGCTCACCGCCGACGTCGATGCGGGTCACGGTCATCGCCGCTGAGCCTACGGCGTAGCCGGCTGGCGACCGCGGCCCGTGGCCGGCAGACTCGACCGGAGCGGGCGGGCGCCCGCGAACCGGAGACCGGGGGATCGATGAGCGAGCATACGACCGACGCGGCGGCGCCCGTCCAACCGCGACCACCGGTCTCCTTCGACCGCATCGCCGACCGCTACGACGAGACCCGCGGCGGCGCCAAACGCGGGGCCGAGATGCTCGCCGACATCCAGCCCTGGCTGCGGCCCGGCCCGGTGCTGGAGGTCGGGGTCGGCACCGGTCTGGTCGCGGCCGCGCTCGTCGCCGCCGGCACGCCGACGCTCGGCGTCGACCTCTCCCCGCGGATGGCCGCGCGAGCCCGGGGCCGGCTGGGCGCGCGGGTGGCCGTCGGTGATGCCCGGCGGCTGCCGGTGCGCTCCGCCGGCGTGGCCAACGTGCTGTTCGTGTGGGCGCTGCATGTGGTCGGCGACGTGACGGCGGCGCTGGCCGAGGCGTCCCGGGTGGTGCCGGGCGGCGGACGCGTGATCGCCCTGCACGGCGCGCCCCGACCCGACCACACCGACATCTCCGACGCCCTGGCCCCGATCGACGCCGGACCGCGCCGCGTCCGGACCGACACCGACGAGGCGCTCGCCACCGCCGGTGCGGCCGCCGGGCTCACGCTGATCCACAATGGACCGACTCTGCCGTACCCGCTGAGCCGGTCGCCGAACCAGGTCGCCGAGCTCATCGAAGAACGCGTCTGGTCCTACCTGTGGCGCCTGGACGGGGCCCAGTGGCAGGCCCGGGTCGTGCCAGCCCTCGCCGCCCTGCGCGCGCTACCCGAGCCGGACCGGCCCCGACCCTTCAACCAGCAGCACCGGGTCAGCGTCTTCACGGTGTGACGGCGTCGAGCACCTCGGTGGCGACCTCGTGCGGCGTGCGGCCGTCGGTGGCCACGGTCACCGTCGCCACCTCCTGGTAGAGCGGCCGGCGCTGGTCGAGCAGGTACTTCAGGGTCGCCCTCGGATTGACTGTCAACAGTGGACGGCCGGAGCCCAGGCCGACCCGGCTCACGGCGT
>JBLNGJ010000723.1:0-3396 GCA_050264675.1 Micromonosporaceae bacterium | reverse complement strand
CCGGCATCGGCGGCATCGTCCGTGACATCTTGGCCATGGGCGCCCGGCCGGTCGCGGTGATGGACCCGCTGCGGTTCGGCGCCGCCGACCACGAGGACACCCGCCGCGTGCTGCCCGGCGTCGTGGCCGGTATCGGTGGGTACGGCAACTGCCTGGGCCTGCCGACGATCGGCGGTGAGGTCGTCTTCGACGAGTGCTACCAGGGCAACCCGTTGGTGAACGCGCTCTGCCTGGGGGTGCTGCCGGCCAACCGGTTGCAGAATAAGGCGGCCGCGGGCGCGGGCAACGTGGTGGTGCTGCTCGGTGCCAAGACCGGACGCGACGGCATCGGCGGGGTGTCGGTGCTGGCGTCGGCGACGTTTGACGCCGAGAGCGAACAGCACCGTCCGAGCGTGCAGGTCGGCGACCCGTTCACCGAGAAGCTGCTCATCGAGGCCTGCCTCGAGCTTTACGAGGCCGGCCTGGTCGTCGGCGTCCAGGATCTCGGTGGTGCCGGCCTGAGCTGCGCGCTCTCCGAGACCAGTGCGGCCGCCCACACCGGCATGGCGATCAACCTCGACCGGGTGCCGTTGCGCGAACCGTCGATGGCGCCGCACGAGGTGCTCGCCTCGGAGTCGCAGGAGCGGATGCTCCTCATCGTCACGCCGGAGAACCTGCCGGTCGTGCTCTCCATCTGCAACAAGTGGGGCGTGCTCGCCACCGCGATCGGCGAGGTCACCGCGGCCGCGTCCGGCCAGCTGGGTGGGCGGCTCGTGGTCTGGTCGCGCGGGCACGTGATCGTCGACGTGCCGCCGGGCTCGCTCGCCGACGACGGGCCCGTCTACGCCCGGCCGATGCGCGAACCCAACGACCGCATCCTCATGCTGGCCGACCGGGCCGAGACGCTGCCGCGCCCGCGCACGGGTGAGGAGCTGCGCGAGACGCTCCTGCGCATGATCGCAACGCCGAACCTGTGCGACCGGACGTGGGTGACCGAGCAGTACGACCGGTACGTGCTCGGCAACACCGTCCTTGCGCAGCCGGAGGACGCCGGCGTGGTGCGGATCGACGAGGCGACCGGTCTCGGCGTCGCCCTCTCGGTTGACGGCAACGGCCGGTTCAGCCGGCTCGACCCGTACACGGGCGCGAAGCTCGCACTGGCCGAGGCGTACCGCAACGTCTCCGCGACCGGCGCCACGCCGATCGCCGTGACCAACTGCCTGAACTTCGGCTCGCCGGAGGACCCGGTGGTCATGTGGCAGTTCGCGGAGACCGTACGCGGCCTCGCCGACGGGTGCCGCGAGCTGGGCATTCCGGTGACGGGCGGCAACGTGAGCTTCTACAACCAGACCGGTTCACGCCCCATCAACCCGACCCCCGTGGTGGGTGTGCTCGGGCTGTTGACCGACGTCACGAACCGGGTCGGCCTGGGCTTCGCCCACGACCACGACTCGATCTACCTGCTCGGTGAGACCCGGGAGGAACTATCCGGGTCCGAGTGGGCGCACGCCACCCACGCCCACCTCGGCGGCACCCCGCCCACCGTCGATCTCGCCGCCGAGCAGCGCCTGGCCGGCGTCGCCCACGAGGCGGCCCGGGTTGGTCACCTCGCCTCGGCCCACGATCTCTCCGACGGCGGGTTGGCTCAGGCGTTGGCCGAGAGCTGCCTGCGGCGTGGCATGGGCGCGCACATCCGGCTGCCCGGCGACCACACGCCGTTCACCTACCTGTTCAGCGAGTCGGCGGGGCGGATGCTGGTCTCGGTCAAGCACGGCCAGGAGGCGGCCTTCGTGGGACTCGCCGCCGAACGCGGCGTCGCCTGCGTGCCCCTGGGCACGGTGCGCGGTAAGGACACGCCGCTGGAGCTCGAGGGCCTGTTCCGGGTGCCGATCGAGGATCTCCGGGCGGCGCACACGGGCACGCTGCCGGAGCTGTTCGGCTAGTCGTCGACCCAGTCCACCCGGCGGTTGCCCGGCGGCTGACCACCGCGGCGCGGATCCGGCTGCCCATAACCCTCGTACTGACCGGTGGCGTAAGGGTCCGTGTACGGCTGGGCGTAGGGATCACTGGGCTGGCCGTAGCCGTGGCCGCCGGCGTAGCCGCTGCTGGGCGAACCGGCGTAGCCGCTGGCGGGCGCGCCGTAGCCGGGCGAGCCGTTGTGGCGGCCGGGGGCGGTGTACGGATCGGCGTGCTCGTTCGGCAGCCGGCCGTGAGTCATCGTTGGCTGGTCAGCCAGCGGTGAACGGGCGATCAGGGTCTGGTCGGCGCGAGGGCCGGGCGAGACCGGACGCCCCGGCGGTGGGCCCCCGCGGCGCGGGTCGGGTCCGCCGCGCCCGACGCCCTCAGGCATGCGACGGGTCGGTGCCATGGGACGCCCACCGGGCGGACCGGGCGGACCGCCGCGGCCGGGCGGCATCCGCCCCGGCGGCCGGCGCGGGCCCGACCGGTCGTCGTCGCCCTCATCCCGCCGACGCAGGAACAGCAGCGCGATCGCACCGATGCCGAGCAGCACCAGCACGCCGCCGACGGCGATGAGCAGCCACGAGATGCCGCCTTCCTTCTCGTTCGGCGTCGTGGTGCCCAGGCCGCCGCCGTCGATCGGGGTGACATCGCCGCTGGGGCTGCCACCGGGCAGGGTGGCGCTCGGGCTCACATTCAGTGGTCGCAGGGTGAGGTGCTGGTTGGTGACGGCCTGACCGGGCGAGGCGACGATCGGCTTCTCGGCGGTCTCCCAACCGTCCTTCTCGACCCGCAGCGCCAGCGCGCCGGCGGCGATGGGTTTGTCGGCGGTCGAGGTGAACTTGAACTTGCCCTGCGCGTCGGTGCCGGTCTCAAAGTTCTTGCCGGCGGAGTCCTGCATGTAGACGACGGCGTTCTTCACCGGCGTGGCGTCGAAGACGTTGACCACCTCGCCGGAGACCTCCGGCACCGCGGCGGGTGTGCTTGGCGCCTCAAGGCTTAACAGCTGGTTCTCGCTTGCGCCACCGGCGTGAATCGTCAGTGTCGCCTGCTCGCCGGGGTTGATCTGAGTCCCAGGGGCTACCCGAAACTTGGGACTGTAGGGCTTAGGTGTGCCGGCCGTGAAGCTCGCATTGGTCCATGAGCAGGTGTCGGCGCATGTCACCTTGGCGTTGTTTGACGTGACCGACACGTTGAAGTTCCCGGTCGTGTCGCTCGTAACCGTGAACTGAAGGGTGGTCTGCTCGCCCGGCCCGATCGACCCGGGGCTGAGGCTGATGTCGGTGATCTGCAGGCTGGCGGCGAAGGCGGGTGAGGCGACGCCAAAGAGGCCGGCCGCCGCGACAATCGCCACCACACCAGCGCGGATGCTCCACGCTCGTCGGTGCGTACTCACACCCACGCCCCTTCCGGTTCCTGCCCGTCCCCCACGCTCACGCCCGCGCAGCACGAAGCATC
>JBLNGJ010000722.1:0-2994 GCA_050264675.1 Micromonosporaceae bacterium | reverse complement strand
GCATTGAGCTGCGCCTCGCGTCCGCACCAGCACAGCACCTCGACCTGCACCCGGGCCACCTCGTCGGCGAGCTCGAAGAAGCGCCGGGTGGCCGGGAACAGCTCAGCCCGAAAGTCGGTGGCGAGGCCGAACGCGAGCACATCGACGTGATGGTGGTCGACCAGGTCGGCCAGCTGCTCGACCTGCGCCACCGTGTAGAAGCACGCCTCGTCGCAGATGAGGTAGTCCAGCCGGGCACCGCCGTTGCGGTGCCGGCGCACCAGCTCCACCAGGTCCAGCTCATCGGTGACCTCGATCGCCGCGTGGGCCAGCCCGATGCGGGTGGTCACCTGCGGCGCCATCGACCGGTCGTAGCGGGTCAGCACCAGGCCGCGCCGGCCCTGCCGGGCGTGGTTGTAGTCCATCTGCAGCGCCAGGGTGGACTTGCCGCAGTCCATCGGGCCGTAGAAGAACCGCAGCGACGCGCCGTCGCGGTCGGAACGCTCACCCGGGCTCGTGGTCGGGGATAGCGCGGAGTCGGTCACGGGGCGGCCTTTCGTTCACGAAGGTGCCGGCACCGCTCGCCCGCCCGGGTGGGGGAGGGGAGGGAGGAAGGAAGGGCACCGTCATATACCGGAAACGTTAATACGGTGCCCCTGCTTACACCCCCCGGCCGGGCCGGGCCACGGCTAGAGCACGTCCGGCGGGGTGTTACCGGCGGCGATGATGGCGCGCCGCATCGGGATGGCGAGCAGGGCGATGAACCCGATGACGAAGAACGAGATGATCGAGATGATCGCGATCCGGTAGTCGCCGGTGGCCTGGTACGCGAAGCCGAACAGGGCCGGGCCGAGCCAGCTCGTGCCCTTGTCCGAAATCTCGTAGAGCCCGAAGTACTCACCCTCCTTGCCGGGCGGGATCAGCTGGCTGAACAGCGACCGGCTCAGCGCCTGACTGCCGCCGAGCACGATGCCGAGCAGCAGGCCCAGCGCCATGAAGGCGTTGGCGTTGCCCTCGGGCAGGAAGTAGGCGAACACCACCACGACGATCCACACCAACAGGCTGGCCAGCACCGTGCGCCAGGCGCCGAACCGCTTGGCCAGCCAGCCCAGCAGCAGCGCCCCGCCGAAGGCCAGGAACTGCACCATGAGGATGGTCTGCGACTGGACCTCCTGGCTCAGCTTGAGCTGCTTGTCGGCGAAGATGCTGGCCATGCCGATCACCGTCTGGATGCCGTCGTTGTAGACCAGGAAGGCGATCAGGAAGAACAGCGTCAACGGGTACGCGCGCAGGTGCCGCAGCGTGCCGCCGAGCTGGCGGAAACCGTCGGTCAGCACGCCGCCGCGACGCTCACCGGCCACCGCCGGGCGGTTGCGCAGCAGCACCAGCGGCAACGTGGTGAACAGCGCCCACCAGACACCGGCCGAAACCAGGCTCCAGCGGGCCACCAGCGCCTTGTTGTCATCGCCGCCGAACTGGATGGCGAGCAGGTTGGCCAGCAGCAGCAGGCCGCCGCCGATATAGCCGATGGCCCAACCGATGCTGGAGACCTTGTCGCGCTCGTTGGGTCCGGCGAGCTGGGGCAGGAACGAGTTGTAGACCACGATGCTCGCACCGAAGGCGACGTTGGCGATGAGCAGCAACGCCCCGCCGAGCAGGTAGCGGTCGCCGGTGAGGAAGAGCAGGCAGATGGTCGCGCCGGAGCCGATGTACGCGAAGAACGCCAGCAGCTGCTTCTTGTGCGAGGACCGGTCGGCGATCGCGCCGGCGACCGGCAGCACCAGCACCTGCAACATCACCGAGAGCGAGAGCAGGTAGGGGTAGTAGGACCCGGGGGCGACCGGAATGCCCAACGGGTGCAGCAGCTGACCGTTGCACTCGTCGGCGCAGCCGGCGGCGTTCTCCGCGATCGACGTGAGGTACGGGCCGAGGAAGACGGTGATGACCGTGGTGTAGAAGGCCGAGTTGGCCCAGTCATAGAAGTACCAGCCGACGCGCTCCCGGCGGGCGCTGGGTCGTACCGGCTCAACTGCCGCGGTGGTGCCAACGTCGGTGGCCATAGGGCCGACCTTCCTCCGGGTCAGGCGGCCCACTGGCCGCGGGCGGTGAGAACCTCGCGGAGCACCTCGATGTGATCGGTCATGATGCCATCGACATCAAGATCAAGTAACTCGTGCATTTCGGTAGGATCATCGATCGTCCACACGTGCACCTGAAGCCCCAGCCGGTGAGCGTGCCGGACGAAGCGGGCGTCGACCACGCGTACACCCCTGAACCGCACCGGAACCTGGGCCGCGGCCACCCCCGGCACGAACCCGCCGAGCCGGCGACCGGGCAGCCGGCGCGGGTGCAGCGAGCCCAGGCGCAGCGCGGCGGTCTCCCGGCGGCCCAGCGACGTGGCCTGGCGTGGCCCACAGGCGTGGCGCACCCACCGGATGCGACGGTCGTCAAACGAGGCGAGCAGCACCCGGTCCCGCGCGGTCAGCCGGGCGACCGCGGCCAGGGTCGGCCCGACCGCCGAGTCGGCCTTCATGTCTATGTTGAACCGGCACTGCGGCCAGGCGTCGAGCACGTCCTCGAGCCGGGGCAGCAGCGACTCGCCGTTGCGGCGCAGCGAAGCCAGGTCGGCCCAGCTGAGCTCGTCGACCCGGCCCGGCCGGCCGAACATGCGGCTCAGGTCGCCGTCGTGAAAGACCACCGGAACGCCGTCGGAGGAGGAGTGCACGTCGGTCTCGAGGTAGCGGTAGCCGGCCTCGACCGAGCGCGCGAAGGCGGCCATCGAGTTCTCGTCGCCGGGTGCGGCGCCGCCGCGGTGGGCGAAGGCGATCGGACGCGGGGCGTCCAGGTACGGGTAACGGTGGGCCACGGTCACCTCCCGCGGGTCGGCCGGCCAGGTCCAGCTCGTTGGGGCCCTAATTGTCGCGGCGCCGCGCCGTCGACAGCGGACGGGTCGGGTCCTGGTGTCGGGGCAGCCCTGGCTCATCGGCCCGCAAGGGAGCGAGGGCGGCCGTGATC
>JBLNGJ010000721.1:0-3094 GCA_050264675.1 Micromonosporaceae bacterium | reverse complement strand
CGATGAGGACGAAGAAGAACACCCAGCGGAACAGCACTCCCCCGTTGATGGTCGGCACGATCCGGTCGATGGTCGACGCGAACGCGGCGTCGGCCGCGGCCAGCAGCGCCCCGAAGATGAGCAGCAGCACGAGGCCGACCGCTACGGCCGCGGCGGTCCGCAGCGCTGCGCCGGCCGAGCGCCCTCGGGCGACGACCGCGCCACCCACGGCCCAGAACACGCCTCGCACGGCCGCGACGGGGAAGCCGAAGGTCGCCACGACCATGCTCAGCACCGACCGACCACCCACGACCGCCTGCGCCGCCGCGAGAAGTGCGCCCAGCACGCACAGCACGAACAGCCACCCCGCCGCCCGGACTGTGCCCACCGCGATGAGCAGCAGCGCCAGTAGCGCCCACATCGCGCGCACCCAGACCGGGAGCACCGAGCCTCGCCGCGGCGGCACGACGGACGGTTCGATCGCCGGCGTGGAGCCGGCCGCCCGCGCCGATCGGTCGCCGCGGGCGGCCGCGCCCACCAGCGTCGCGCCGGCGGCCACGAGCGCGGTCAGCAGCCATCCCACGCCGGGCCGGTCCCAGGGCAACGCGATCGCCGCGACGACGCCCGCCACCGCGGCCGCGATGAGCACGGACGGCGAGTCGAGGGGGCCCGGCCCGGGCCAGGACATCAGGTTGTTCACCAGCGGGGGCGCCGGAGGCGGCGCTGAGGTGAGGCCGGGCGGAGGCGGCGCGGGCCGCGGGGCCACGGCCGGCGACACCGGCACCGCCGCTCCGCCCGGTGCCGGTGGATCTGTGGCAACCCGGCTCGAGGACGCGCCGGGCGAAGTGACCGCCGTCGGGGCCATCGAGTCAGCTGGCGGTGATGAGGTCGAGGCGGTCGGCTGCGACATGGTGATCTCGATTCCCAGTCAATTTGTTCGCATGGTACCTGCCCACTGCATGCGCCATTGGCCGCAAATGCGACGTGGAACGATCGTCCGCCGCCATTGGACCCGGTGGCCCGGCCCGCCGCTCTCTACTGTGGATCAAGCCGCGGCCACGACGTTCGGGGGGTGACCGTGTGTCGATGTGCCAGCGCCCGGCCAACTCACCTCCCGATTGCCGACGACGGGCTCGGCGAAGCCAGTCGGTATCCCGACTCACCGGCAACCACGAAGCCCAGGTCGGCCAGCGCCGGCAGCATCCGGCGGGCGTCGCGGGCCGAGACGCCGGCGGCCGAGGCGACCTCCTCCGCGGTACGGGCCCGGCGCGGACGCACACCATCGAGCACCTGGGCCTGCAACGGCGTGAGCGCGTCGCGAGGCGAGCCGGCCAGTTCGGGCAGCGGTGCGAGGTCGTCCCCAATGCGCCCGACCGCCTCGATGACCTGGTCCGAATTCGTGACCAGCACCGTGCCCTCGATGCGTAGCTCGTCGTGGCAACCGGCCGACATCGCCGAGCTGACCGGACCCGGCACGGCCAGCGCCGGCCGGCCGAGCAGGCGGGCCCGGCCGAGGGTGAACCGGGCCCCGCTACGCCGGTTGGCCTCCACCACCACGGTGCCCCGGGTGGCCGCCGCAATCACCCGATTGCGGACCAGGAAGCGGCGGCGGTGGGGGTCTGAGCCGGGCGGCCATTCGCTGAGCAGGAGGCCTTCCTCGCCGATGCGGTCGAAGAGACTGGCGTGACCGAGTGGATAGACGCGGTCGATGCCACAGGCGAGCACGGCGATGGTGATCGCGCCAGCCGCCAGCGCGGCCCGATGCGCGGCCGCGTCGATGCCGAACGCGCCACCGGAGACCACGGTCCAGCCGTGCTCACCCAACCCGAAGGCAAGCTCGGCGGCCACGTAGTTGCCGTAGGAGGTGGAGGCGCGGGCGCCCACGACCGCAACGGAGCGTTCGCAGGCGTCGGCCAGTGCCCACGGCCCACGCACCCAGACGCACTGCGGCGGGTAGGTCTCGCGGTGGATCGGTTCGCTGCTGTCCCGGCTGATCCGCACAAGGTCGGTGAGCTGATGCGGCCACTGGGCGTCCTCCGGGGTGAGCACCTGGACACCGAGCCGCTCGGCCCGCTGCTGGGCCGCGCTGGCAATCTGATACGGGTCGATGCCGGCGAGGCGGGCCGCGGCCGCGGCGCAGATGCGTCCCGGCACCTGCCCGGCCACGACGAGGCGCAGAGCTTCCACGACGCCGACGGCGGCGACCGTGTCGCCGAGGTCCTTGCTGCCCGGCTCGACCAGGAGACCGAGCGCGATGCGGGCGAGCCGGACCCGCTCCGGATCATCCTCGGGTGTCATGTGGGCACCCCGGTGCGCAGTTCCAGCGCCTCGGCCACGTCTCCGGCGTCGGGTCGGGCCCGCCCGTCGAGGTCGGCCATCGTCCAGGCCAGGCGCAGCACGCGGTCGTAGCCGCGGGCGGAGATGGCGCCGCTGTCCAACCGCGACGTCAACGACGCGGTCACCGATCGCGCCAAGCGGAACGGCTTGGTACGCAGAACCGTGCCCGGCGCTCGGGCGTTGAGGCGCCACGTCTGCCCCACCCATCGCGCCGCCGCCGCGTCATGGGCGGCGACCACGCGTTGCGCCACGTCGGCGGAGGACTCGAGGCCCTCAGCTCCGGCCAGCAGGGCGGCGGCCTTCACCGGCTCCAGCCTCACGTGCAGGTCGATGCGGTCCATCAGTGGCCCGGACAGCCGGGCCAGGTAACGGCGGCGCAGCTGAGCCGGGCACTCGCAGTGCTGGTCACCCGCGCTGTTCGCGCACGGGCACGGGTTGGCCGCGAGCACGAGCTGAACCTGCGCCGGATACACCGTCTCGCCGAGCGACCGGCGCAGGCAGACGTAGCCGCTCTCCAACGGCTGGCGCAGCGCGTCGAGCAGGCTGGCACCGAAATGCGGCGCCTCATCGAGGAAGAGAACTCCGTGGTGAGCCAGGGAAAGGGCGCCCGGCCGAGCCAGTCCGGTGCCGCCACCAACGAGCGCGGCGAGACTCGACGTGTGGTGCGGCGCCTGAAACGGCGGACGGCGGATCAGCCGGGCATGCGCGGGCAGGACGCCGGCGATCGAGTGCACCGCGGTGACCGCGAGCGCAGCGTCGTCGTCGAGCGCGGGCAAGA
>JBLNGJ010000720.1:0-2952 GCA_050264675.1 Micromonosporaceae bacterium | reverse complement strand
CAGGCTCGATGGTCACCATTCGCATCCGAAGCTGGCGCCCTTCCATCCCCTCGATCTCGGCGCCGAGATCGACCGTCGCCAACAGCTTCACGGCGACACCTCTTGTCTCCGGCGCCACCTGTTCATCGCTCATCGTGCTGTCCTTTCTGTGTCTCCGGCCCGCCGCCGCTCGCCGGTCTCCCCGAACCCGCGGGCCGGGATCGATTGTCCAGGCTCGTGCAAGCCCCGCCCGGCTCGCGGCGGATGGCGTGAGCTGGGCGGACACCTCCACGTCCCTGGCGTCCGGGGATTGGGCCGAGCCCGACGGTCGGCGGCCTGGCCCCCTTCTCGTGCCGCCGCAACCGGCCGAGCCGCTGTGCGGCATCGCCTCAGGGTTACCGGTTCGGCCGAGCGTGCGCGCCCGGGCTCTCGTGACGGGATGTCAACTGGCGGGTCGGCTGCTGTCAGCTGTCTCATTCGTAAGTAGGGCGAGTTCGCCCTGCAGGGCATCGGTGAGGTTGGACAGGTCCGGGAAGTGGTCGGGGTCGGCGATCGCGGTGATCGTAACGGTGCCGGCGTAGGACAGGACCTCGAAGGACACGGTGATGTTGCCGGCCTCGCCGACCGCGGCCGGGATGATGGTGTTGATCGGAGCGTCGCCGAAGGTGATCGGCTGTTCGGGGCCACGCACATGGCTGACGAGTGTGTGCATCCGCTGTTGATGGTTCATATACCAGTGGTAGGCGCCGAAGGCGGCGGCGACCCGGAACAGTGTCCCCAGCACGGCGATGGGCGGTGGGCCCGCCGCTGAATCCTTGCGGGCCCGGACGGTGGCTGCCACGCGGCGGATCCGTTCCGAGGGGGTGCTGGCACCCGGTACGGTGACGAGCATCGGACCGACCTGATTGCCCAACTCGGATGCGGTCGCCGATCGGCGGCCGGCAACGGGTACCGCGATGGCGATCGTGTCGATGGACTCTCCTCTGGTTACCAGCACCCGGTATAGCGCGCCGGCGATGGCGGCCAGCACGGCGTCGTTCACGGTGCCACCGTGGCGGTGGGCGGCCGCGCGCAGGTTCCCACGGTCGGCGCGGACGACGGCGATCCGCCGGCGTGGCCCGGTCCGCTGAACCAGCGAGCACGGCGCGGCGCGGGCCGGCGCGAGCCCGCCCCCGGCCGCCATGGAGACGCGAAGCCTGCGCCAGGCCGCCGGGACGCGCAACACCGCACGCAGCCGCCCCCGCACCGCGTCGATGGCGAGCCGGCCGGTTGACGGCGGGCGCCTCGGGAAAGCCACCGCCGGCTGGCTGGCCGGGCCGATGCCCTGGTCGACGAGCGTCGCTAGGACAGCCAGGCCGCCGATGCCGTCAACCAGCACGTGGTGGACGACGATTACCAGCGCCACCGCGTTGTCGGCCAACCCGGTGATCAACACGGCCGACCACAGCGGCCGGGACCGGGGCAGCGGCTCGGTGACAACAGCGGCGGCGAGGTCGAGCAGCGCCTGCTGGTCGCCGGGGTTCCGGCAGCGCACCTCACGTACGTGCCGCCTGACGTCGAAGTCAGCGTCGTCGACCCAGATCGCCCGGCCACAGCCCGGCGGTACCCGGACCAGTCGCTGACGCAGCCGCGGAATGGCCAAGATTCGTTGAGCGATCAATTCCTGGGCGCGGGACACGTCGAACGCCGCTTCTGCGTCGAGCACGAGGACCGCCCCGATCTGCTGCGGAACCGGACCGGTATCCATCGCAAGAAACGCGAGATCGGTGGCGCTTGCCCGATCGATGACCGCCCGCTCGCTGACGAACCCAAGCCGGGTGCCGGCGTCAGTTGCGCGCACGACTTCAGTCGACGCCTGCCGGGCCGGCACCGACAGGGCCGAAGGTCCTCGGGTAGCCGGTTCCGACGATGTCGACGAACACGCGAAACGTTTCGTACTGCGACGTTGTCAGGCCGGTATCTCCACGAAGACGTCGAGATCTGGGTACGCGTCCCGGTCGGCTACGACACCTACGTTGAGCTGTCCCGCGCACGACAGCGCGGCCACGCCGAGCGGCTCGTTGGCGATGTACACGACGGCTCGTCGCAGAAGAACCGGCGAACCCTCAGCTCGATCGTGGTCTCCCGGCCCGCGACGGCCGGGTCGAGCAACCGTGAGCTGGTCATCTGTCGGCGGGCAGGATCGGCGGGGTGCTGGTTGGGATGTTGTATGCGGTCGCGGTTCGGGTGTTGGGCATGCTGGCGATTTGCGGCTCGCGGTGATGCGGCGTTGGTGGTCGAGGTGATGGTGCTGCGTCATGAGGTGGCCGTGCTGCGCCGCCAGGTCGGTCGGCCACGGTTGTCCCGGCCGGACCGGGCGGTGCTCTCGGCGTTGGCGCAGGCGCTGTGGCGCCAGCGCATCATCACCGTCATGGACCTCGACGATCGCGCAAATCGGTTCCGGTTCCTGCTCGGTGATGCCCAGATACGCCAATCGAAGCAGCACGAGCCGCATCATCGCGCAGCCGCCGACCACGACGGACGTGGGGACGAAGGCGACCCAGCCAAGATCCGAGTCACAGACCCAAGCGGTCCTACCAGCCCGGACGCATTATTCGGCAGGCACAGCCTCGGGTCGTGCTGGGCGCTGATGCTCGTGTCCCTGCTCGCGCCGGCGTGGCACGTGGCCGTCATGCTGGTGGTCTCCGTGTGGATGTGGGTCGAGCCGCTCGACCGCCCAGAACGGCCGACCTGGCGGGTGCGCCTCCCGCTGCGGTTCCTGCGCATAGCCGGCGCGACGGTCCGATCCCTGCCCCAGCGTGCGGCTATCCGTGCCGGCGCGTCTATTGGCCCGGCTGGGCTGGCCGGGCCCAGCGGGCTTGCCGCTGGCGTCAATCGGTCCGGACGGTGATGACGATGCTGCCGGCCTTCCGACCGCTTTGGACATAGCGGTAGGCCTTGACGATTTCCTCGAGTGGGTACGTGTGGTCGATG
>JBLNGJ010000719.1:0-4609 GCA_050264675.1 Micromonosporaceae bacterium | reverse complement strand
ACCACGCCGCGCTGGCGCAGGGCCTGGTAGGCCTTGGCCACCGTGGCCGGGGCGACACCCAGCTCGTCGGCGAGCCGGCGCACCGGCGGCAGCAGCGTGCCCGGCGGCAGCCCGCCCGCGCGTACCCCGGACTCCACGCTCGCCGATATCTCGACCGCGCCACGGCCGGCAATCTGATAATGTACTGGCACAGTCTGCAGATTGTACTAGAACGAACTCGCTTCGCGAGTGAACTTCGGAAGGTGCGGCGGGCCATGACCGAATCGTTTACCCCGACCGGGCGCACCACCGGGCTGCGCCTGCGCGAGCGCATGTCCTACGAGCGCGCCACCGCGTACGCAATCATCGACGAGGCTCACCACTGCCACGTCGGGTTTGTCGTGGACGGCGAGCCGCGCGTGCTGCCCACCCTGGTGGTCCGCGTCGACGACACGCTCTACATACACGGGTCGACCGGGTCGCGCCCGTTTCTCGCCGCCCGCTCCGAGGGCCTGCCGGTCTGCGTCACCGTCACCCACCTCGACGGACTGGTGCTGGCCCGATCGCAGTTTCACCACAGCGCCAACTACCGCTCGGTCGTCGCCCACGGGCGGGCCTACCTGGTCACCGACCAGCCGGAGAAGCTGCGCGTGCTCACTGCGCTGGTCGAAAAGGTGGCGCACGGCCGCTCCGCCGAGACCCGGCCACCCAACGCCCGCGAGCTCGCCGAGACCAACGTGCTGGCGCTGCCGCTCGCCGAGGTCTCGGTAAAGTTCCGCATGGGCCAGGTCAGCGACGAGCCCGAGGACCACGACCTGCCGTACTGGGCGGGCGTGGTGCCGCTGCGCCTGACGCCCGGCGTGCCCGACCCGGCCGAGGGCGTACGGGTGCCCGTGCCGGCCAACCTGCAGCCCGACCGCAGCCCGTGGCTGCAGGCACCGACACTGCGCGGCGATCACGTCGTACTCGAGGCACTGGATCTGTCGCATGTGGACGACTTGTTCGCCAACACCGGCGACGACGAAGTGTGGCAGCACCTGACGCGGCCCCGGCCGGCCTCGCCCGACGAACTGGCCGGCCATGTCCGCGAGGCGTTGCGGGCGCAGGCGTGCGGCGTAAGGGTGACCTGGGCGCAACGCTGCGCCCACACCGGCGCGACGGTCGGCATGACGTCCTACTACGCGCCCGACGAGATCAACGGCAGTGTGGCCATCGGCTACACGATGCTCGGTCGGCCTTGGTGGCGCACCGGCATCAACACCGAGGCGAAGCTCCTGCTGCTCGGTCGGGCCTTCGACGAACTCGGCGCGGAGCGCGTCGAGTTCCACACCGACATCCGAAACGTGCGTTCCCAGCGGGCGATCGAACGCCTCGGTGCGGAGCGCGACGGCGTGCTGCGCCGGCACCGGCGGCGCCCGGACGGCAGCTGGCGCGACAGCGTGGTCTATTCGATGACCGCGCCCGAGTGGCCGGCGGCCCGGGATCGGTTGCGGGAAAGGCTTCGCGCAGCAGCCCCGGTGGGCTGAAAGATAGGCGTCATGTTCGGCGTCACCGACATCTGGACGTACGTGCTGGGCACCATCGCCATCGTGCTGCTGCCCGGACCCAACACGCTCTTCGTGCTCTCCACGGCCGCGCGCTCGGGGGTACGGGCCGGCTACCGGGCCGCCCTCGGCGTGTTCCTGGGCGACTGGCTGCTCATGATGGCCGCGGCGGCCGGTGTCGGTTCGTTGCTGCGGGCGTACCCGCCGCTCTTTCTCGTCATCAAGTACGGCGGGGCGCTCTACCTGAGCTACGTCGGCATCACGATGGCGATCGGTGCCTGGCGCCAACGCCGGCGCGACGCAGCCGCCCCGGGTGAGGTCGAATCGGCGGGTGCCGAGCCGGCCGGTTCGGCGGCCAACGCCGGCGAGACATCCGGCGCTCGCCGCCCGTTCCGGCGCGCCCTGCTCATCAGTCTGCTCAACCCGAAGGCGATCCTGTTCATGATCTCCTTCTTCATCCAGTTCATCGATCCGGCATACCCGCGGCCGGCACTGACCTTCCTCGCGCTTGCGCTGATCCTGCAGGCGTGCAGCGCGGTCTATCTCAGCTGCCTGATCTTCAGCGGCCGCTACCTGGCCGAGATGGCCCGCCGACGGCGGGGCGTGACCCGTGCGTTCACCACCGGCGTGGCGGCGCTCTTCGTCGGCTTCGGCGTGCGCCTGGCGACCGCATCGTTGGGCTGAGCCGGGTAGCGCCGGCTGAGTGGTCGCTCAGTTATCGACGCCCGTTTCTGCCGGTCACGGCCTGCCTGGTAGTACGCCCCGGTGCGGCCGGCCATAATGAGCGGGTGATACGGCACCCGGTCAAAGGCATGTTCGACACTTCCCGAGCGCAATGGCGCCGAGTCGAGGGTGCGCGCGACGGATCCGGCCGGGTCGAGGTCGCGTTCGTCGATCATCTCGTGGGCATGCGCGACGCCGCTGATCCGGACGGCGCCGTCCTCGTCTTCACCCAGCCGGAGTGGGACGCCTTCGTCGGCGGCGTGGCCGACGGGGAGTTTGACGTCTAGCGTCGATTGCCATGGCCAGAGATCGCGATCGTCCGTACGGACGTGCAGTGGGACTTCACTATCGTGCGGACCATCGCGATCATGCTCGGCCCGATGGTAGCGGTTAGCCGGCGGGGAGCTCCCGGACGATCTCGTTGACGATCAGGAGATCCTGCGCGAGGGTGCGCTGGGCCCGCCGTTCCCGGGTGTTGCGGAGCCCGACGAAATAGTGCACCGCGGCCCGCACCCGGGCCCGGTCGGCGGCGCTGGCGTCGGTGGTCTCAGCCACGAGCGTGCGGAGCCGGATCGCCGCCTCCTCGGCCCGAGCCAGATCCATGGCGGCCGCGGCCAACCCGCCGTGATCGGCGAGGCGCGCGCGCAGCGTGGCTAGGCGACCGTCGACCTGACGCACCAAGACCTCCGATTCGTGGCGAATACCGCGCAACGCCAACATTGCTTCCACCCTTCCTAACGCAGTGTCACCGACCATACCCGTCTAGTAGTCGTGGCGACAAGGTGAGCACATCCCGAGCCGGAAGTTCCCCCTTTGCCTCGCCGCACACCCGCATTCGTGCTCACCGCACGGATTCCTCGCGAACTGCGGGGCTCGCTGACGCTCGCTCCTCGCGCTCGCAGCAACACCATCGCTCGCGAACTGCGGGGCTCGCTGACGCTCGCTCCTCGCGCTCGCAGCAAATCTCGTCAGAGCGGCGCGAGAGGATGGACGGCATGACGACGCGGGAGGCGGCGCTGGAGCGGTTCGGCCCGGCGACGCGGGCGTGGTTCGAGGCGGCGTTCGCGGAGCCCACCCCGGCCCAGTCCGGTGCCTGGTCGGCGATCAGCGCGGGGCAGCACGCGCTCGTGGTCGCGCCGACCGGATCGGGCAAGACGCTCGCCGCCTTCCTGTGGGCGCTGGACCGGCTGGCGAGCGAGCCGCGGCCGGAGTCCCGGCACGGGTGCCGGGTGGTCTATGTCAGCCCGCTCAAGGCGCTCGCGGTCGACGTGGAACGCAACCTGCGCGCCCCGCTCGCCGGCATCCGGCACGCGGCATCCCGGCTGGGCCTGGAGCCGCCGGAGATCACCGTCGGCATGCGCACGGGCGACACGACCGCGGCCGAGCGCCGGATGTTCGCGCGTACGCCGTCGGACATTCTCATCACCACCCCCGAGTCGCTCTACCTGCTGCTCACCTCGAGCGCCCGCGAGTCCCTGCGCGGGGTGACCACCGTGATCGTCGACGAGGTGCACGCGGTGGCGGCCACCAAGCGCGGAGCCCACCTGGCCGTTTCGCTCGAGCGCCTCGACGCGCTGCTGCCCCGGCCGGCGCAGCGGATCGGCCTCTCCGCCACCGTGCGGCCGATCGAGGAGATCGCCCGGTTCCTGGGTGGAGTGGCGCCGGTGGCCGTCGTGGCGCCGCCCACCGAGAAGACGATCGAGGTGCGGGTCGAGGTGCCGGTCGAGGACATGACCCGCCTCGACGAGCAGGAACCGGAGCAGGCCGATGCCGGTGACCCGGTGCGCCGGGCCTCGATCTGGCCAGCGGTGGAGGAACGGGTCTACGAGCTGATCCGGGCCCATCGCTCGACGATCGTCTTCGCCAACTCGCGGCGCCTGGCCGAGCGGCTCTGCGCCCGGCTCAACGAGCTCGCGTCGCAACCAGCCCTCACCGACGCGGCTACCCCGACGGGGGGCGCACCGGCGGCGGTGATGGCTCAGTCGCCGACCGCGGCCGGGGCACCGGCCGTGATCGCCCGGGCGCACCACGGCAGCGTCTCCCGCGAGGAGCGCCGCCACATCGAAGAGGCGCTCAAGTCGGGGCAGCTGCCCGCGGTCGTGGCGACCAGTTCACTGGAGCTCGGCATCGACATGGGCGCGGTCGACCTGGTGGTGCAGATCGAAGCGCCGCCCAGCGTCGCCGGTGGCCTGCAGCGGGTGGGCCGGGCCGGCCATCAGGTCGGTGCCATCTCGCGCGGGGTGGTCTTCCCCAAGCACCGGGGCGACCTGCTCTCGTGCGCGGTGGTGGCCCAGCGCATGCACGAGGGGCTCATCGAAGAGATGCGCTACCCCCGCAACCCGCTCGACGTGCTGGCGCAGCAC
>JBLNGJ010000718.1:0-6597 GCA_050264675.1 Micromonosporaceae bacterium | reverse complement strand
GGCCGCGGCCGACGGTTGGGAGGTCGACCCGGCCGATCCGGGCGAGGCCGAGCTGATCACGGCCAACGCCTTCCGCGCGCTGCTGCGGGCCGGCGTCGGCGCCCGCCGGCGCTACGCCATCGCCAAGGCCGTCGAGCTGCATCGCCGCGCGCTGGACTATGCCGGCAGCGTCGGTGAACGGGCCGAGGCGATGGAGGCGATCGGCGATGACCATGAGGTCGCGTTCGACGGTGACGGGGCCGTCGAAGCCTGGCTGGCCGCCATCGAGATGCTCCGGCCGGATTCCCGCCACGGGGACCGGCGCGCCGAGCTGTGCTTGAAGACCGCGACGATGGCCGGCTGCCGATGGGGTGGGTTCCGGGTGCCCGCGGATCCAGAGCTGGCCGACCGGGTGGTCGACGAGGGTCTCGCCGTGGTCCACGACCCGCCGGCCAAGGCCCAGTTGCTGATCCTGCGGGCCATATGTGGCGGTCGCTGGTCGTGGACCGGCCGGCCGGATCCGGTGCCGGTGGCCGAACGACGCCGGGCCGCCGAGGCCGGCCAGCGACTCGCGGACCAGCTTGGCTCGATGCCGCTGCGGGGCTTCGCCCGGCATGGCATGGCGGCGCTTCACCTGGTCGAAGGTGAGTACGAGGACGCGGTGGTGGCGATCCTCGACCAGATCGACATACTCGGGCAGGAGGGCCGCAGCCGAGACCGGGCGCTGGCGCACACGATCGCCAGCCTCTTCCTCGGCGACATCCGGGGCGACTACCACCAGGCGCTCGCCCATGCCCGGGAGTCGTACGCCGCGGCGCGGGATTTGTTCCCGCATGACCGGATGCACGCGACGTTCTTCGTGATGGCCAGCCTGGAACAGCTGGGCCGGTGGTCAGAGATCGGGCCGTACCTCGACGAGCACATCGGGCTCATCAACGAACCGGAGACCAGCGCCCTCTGCCCGTACATTCGTGGCGGTCCGCTGCTCGGCGCACTGGCGCACGCCCGGCTAGGCGAGGTGGACCGCGCCCGGGAGATCGCGGCCTCGACGCCGGCGAACCTCGATCACCCAGCCCGGGCCGAGGTGGTCCGGGCCCAGCTCGCGATCGAGCTCGGGGACGCCTGCGCCGCCCGCGAACTCGCCGAGGGACTCGTGCGCCTTGGCCGCCGGCCGGCACCGGAGGAGATACCCCACGAGACCCTGGCGCTCGTCGAGGCCCTGGAGGCGCTCGGGGACCATGACGCGTTGTTGGACTTCCTGCCGACCGCCCGCGCCAGCAGCGGCCACCTCGCCGTGCTGAACCCGACCTGCGACCGGGCCGAGGGCGCCGCCCGTGCGGCGGCCGGCGACACCCGGTCGGCCGTGGCTCTGCTCACCCGGGCCGTGGCCGGCTTCGACCGGATGTCCGTGCCCCTTGCGGCGGCCCGCAGCCGGGAGTGCCTGGCCCGGGTGCGCCCCGACCGCACGGAGGAGCTGCTTCGCGCGGCGCTTCACTCGTACACGACGTTGGGGGCCAAGCGGGACGCGGCGCGCACCGAGTCCGCGCTCGCGTCGCGGTAGCCGGCCGCGATCAGCTCCAGCTCGGCGCTCATCGCCGCGCTGAGCCCCCGCAGACACCCCTTGATCTGGTCGGTGTCCCAGCCGTAGCCGGCGATCCGTTCCACCGCATCGAAGATCGGGCCGGTGACCTGGGATCGCCGGTCGGCGTACCCGTCGAGGTCCCCGTCGGCCGCCGGTCCGAGCGCGCGGGCCAGCATGTCGGCGTCGCGCAGCGCGTCGGTGATGCCGTGGGTGCTCAGCGGGTCGAGGAACGAACCGGCGTCACCGACCAGGGCCCAGCCGGCGCCGTGGGCCTGGCGCATGAAGCTGGGTCGCCCGACCCACGTCCGCAGCCGCGCTGGCGGCCGGGCCTCGGCCAACCGGCCACCCGCGCCCCCGGTCGCGGCCTTGAGCAGACGGCGATAGGTCTGCCTGAGGTCACCGCGCGTCCCGGCCAGCGTCCGCGCGGGAGCCCCGGCGAACACACAGGCCTCACCGCCGTTGGTGGGGATGATGCCGGCGCTGTATCCGGGCCGGTAGAACCACTCGTAGCCATCAACGGGCAGCTGCGACCAGTATCCGTAGATGATGGTGCCGGCGCCGGTGCCCAGGCGCAGGGTCGTCGCGCCGGCCGCGCGGGCCACCAGTGACCGCGTCCCGTCGGCGCCGACGGTCAGCCGAGCCCGGACATCCGCCGCGGCGCCGGAACGGTCGCGGGTCCGCACCCCGATGACCCGCCCGGCGCCGTCGCGAAGCAGCCCGGTCACCGCGACGCCGAACCGTACCTGCGCGCCGCTGGCGGCCGCGGCGTCCACCAGGATCGGGTCCAGCACCTTGCGGCGCGGCGCGTAGAGCGCCTCGACGCCGAAGCTGGGCTTGATGGCGACGGTCGCGGAGTCGGTGCCGTAGTCGAAGCTCGTCTGGTGTACGGCTGGAGTGCCGGCGTCGACGATGCGGTCGAGCAGGCCCCACCGCGACAACAGGAACACGCCACCACGCATCAGCGCGTGGGTGGAGAGTGTGTCGGTGCCGTACCGGTCGCGGTCGACCAGCAGCACCCGCTGTCCCTGCCGGGCCAACAGCATCGCGGTCGCGGCCCCGGCGGCCCGGGCGCCGACCACGACGACGTCGAAGCTGTCCATGTCGCTGTCCATCCCTTAGGTCCCCGCGCGTCGCGGGCGGTTGGCGGCGATCGCGTCGGCCAGGTAGGTCGCGTCGTGGCGGGCACCGTCGACGAACGTCGAGCTTCGCCGGTGCTGGAAACGCAGGCCTATCGCGTACAACCCGCAGACCTCAGTGACCCCCCGTTGGTGCCGGATCCGGCCGTCGGAATCCAGCACCGGCACCGCCAACCACGGGTACCAGGGCCGGTAGCCGGTCGCCCAGACCACGGCCGCGATTCCCGCCCGGCGCAGATCCATTGTGGACGCACCGGCCGGCACGGCGATGGGTGGCGGCGGATCGGGCGGGCCCAGTGCCACGCCGGGCGTCGTGGCGGCGAACGCATCGATCCGGGCCAGCAGCCGGTCCAGCCGCCGCTGGGCCGCGCCGATGGTGGTGGACAGGTCGTCGGCGAACTCCGCGGTGCCGCCGGCCAGGTCGCGCAACCGGCCGACCAGGCGCACCCCGGCCTGGCGCAGCACGCCGAGATCGAGGCCGCGCCGGTCGGCCGTGCCAGCCAGCTGCGGCGAAGGCTCGGTCCGGGCCCGGGCGGCGTCGGGAAGCTCGTCGATCGTGCGGTCGAGCGAGCCGATCCGGTCCAGCCACCACAAGATGTCCCGACCCCGGTACCGGCGCGGCAACCGGGTATGGTCGCCGACCGCGACGGTGACCGGCCGGCCGGTCCGCGCCAGCTCGTGTGCGATCTGCACGCCCGACGACGAGCAGCCGACGACCAGCACGCCCCCGTCGGGCAGGCTCGATGGCACGCGATACCGGGCCGCGCTGAGCTGGACCACGTCCGGTGCGAGGCCGGCGGCGATCTCCGGCACCTTGGTCCGGCTGTGATAGCCGGTCGCGATGACGACCGAACGGGCCGCCCACGTTGCCCCGTCGGTGTGGACCGCGAAGCCGCAGCCGGTCCGCTCGACGCGGGTGACGAGCGTGTGCGGCCGGACCGGGGCATCGAACGAGCGGGCGTACTCGCCCAGGTAGCCGGCGAACTCGCCGGCCGACATGAAGCCGTCCGGATCCGGTCCGGTGTACCGCCAGCCCGGCAGCCGGCTCAGCCAGTTCGGTGTCAGCAGGTGGAAGCTCTCCCACCGGGCGGTGCGCCAGCGCTCACCGACGCACCCCCGGTCGAGAACCACATGCCGAACACCGCGATCGACCAGGCAGCGGCTCATCGCCAGGCCACCGTGGCCGGCGCCGATGACGACCGCCTCGATGGACGGCATGGTGGTCAGGAAGCCGTGACGTCGATCGACACCGGCACGCCGTTGGCGAGCACGTCGTACACGGCCGAACGGGCCCGGGACTGCTCGACGAGGCCGCGCAGAACCTCCGCGGGGGCGTCGCCCGAGATTGTGAAGGCCACCCGGATCCCCTGGTAGCCGTTCCGTACCTGGTCGGAGAGGCCCAGGATGCCGAGCAGATCGATGTCGCCCTCGACGGTGGAGCTGACGGCGTGCAACGGGACACCGCGCGCGGCGGCGATGTTGGCGATGCCGGCGGTCAGGCAGGCCGCGATCGCGTGCAGCAGGAACTCCACCGGCGTCGGCCCGTTGCCGGTGCCGACGAGCACGGCCGGATGGTCGGCGTCGTAGGTGAAGTCGTCGGTTCGGGTGCTGTCCTCCTGTCCGGCCCCGAAGAAACCGCGGATCGTGCTGCGGTTGTGCGTGCCGCTGACCCACCGGTTGGTCGCGCGGAACTGGAACTTGGCCAGCTCCGGGTTCGCCTTGACGGCGTCGAGCGTGGCGAACAGGGTCGGCGTGTCGACACCGTTGAGCGGCGGACGGGTCTTGCTGGTGGCGGTCGTCATCGTGATCTCCCTAGCGCGCCGCCGGACCACGACCGTTTCGTGGGAGATTCATCGGCGGCGACGGAAGGACGGTAGGAGGCGGCGATTCCCCCGGCCTTCCCTCCGCTTTCCCCACCGGTCGGAACTCGTGGCCGGCTCGTCGTCCGGTCGTTCGTCACTATGACCATGCCCGGACGGAAGCCGCCTTCAGCCTCGTGCCCGAGCAACCCATTGCGCCGCGAGTTCGGCGATGAGGTCGTGCTCGTCGAACGGCACGTCGATGCCGCGGCCGAGCAGCTGCCGGCGTAGCGCGGCGATGAACATCCCGGGCCCGGCCGTTACGTGGCCGGCGATGACGTGCCGGTTGAAGTCGCGTCGATCGAGTCGGCCAGGATCGCGACGGGCGATGTCGTCCAGCACGGCCGGTAGGTCCAGCGTGGTGCGCACGCCGCACGACGGCGAGCCGCCGACACCCACCACCGACTCCACCCGGTGACCGCTGCGCTGGTAGTCGGCGATCTGCGCGGCGACGCGGCGGGCGAGGCGGCGGTAGAACAGCCGACTGTACGCGAGGAACAGCCAGGTGGCCGGGCGGCGCAGTCGCCGTAGCGGGGTGAGGTCGGCGCCGTAGGCCGGCATGGTGTAGCGCTTGCACACCCCGCCCCAGGCCGCCTGCTCCGGGCAGGGCATCTGGACGACCCCGACCCCGGCGCGCAGCAGCCCGGCCACCACCTCGCCGGTCATCCCGGGCCGGGTGGCGCCGCCGAGGTAGCGCACGTTCTGGTTGAGCAGGCAGTGCGACACGAACACCACCCGTCCGGAGCGTTCGTCGCGCAACACCTGGCGGAGCTCGTCGAGTTTGGCTGCCACGGTCATCACCGAGTCTGGTCCCGGCTACCCGTACGCGGCACGCAGGACTGTGCAGGCCCGCAGCGTGACCCATTTGGACGGCTGGCCCTGGTGTTCGACGTCCACCCAGGTCTTGCCGTTGTAGGCGTACCGGTTCAGCCATCGGCCGCGGGCGTTCTGACCGGCCTCGACCCAGGCCAGCGCCCGGGCCAGCCGCGGGTCGCGGCCGTGGCCGAGTTCGGCGAGGACCTCCAGGGTCTGCAGCACGTCGGAGACGTAGCCGATCGGGAACCCGGGCTTGAACCACGAGCCGTTGGGTTTGGTGTTGCCCCAGCCCATCGGGTAGTCCGCAGCCGCGGGGTCGCGGCTGAACAGGAAGGCCACCCCGGCATCGACGGCGCCGCGGACCAGCGGGCTGCGCCGCCTGGGCGGGATGCGGGCCAGTGCCGAGAGCTCCTTGAGCGCACCCCACGCGCACGGCTGGTTCTGGTTGGCGGCACAGGCGAAGCCGGGTCCGCTGGTGCCGGAGGCGTACCAGCGGGGCATGTGCTCGCCGGTGATGGCGCGGGCGGCCCACTCGATGGCCGCCTGCACCCGCGGGTCGTCGAGACGGCCGAAGCCGATCAGGGCGCGCAGCAGGTTGCCGTTGAGGCAGTGGATGACGGCCGACGGTGGCGGTGGGTTTTCCTTGCCAACGCCGGAGGCACCCAACCCGCCGGTGCTGCTGGGGCACCAGTCGAGCACGTAGTCGCAGGCCCGGGCGACCTGCGGGTGGGCCGGGTCGGCGCCGAGCTGGTCAAGGAAGATCACCTGCCAGACGGTGCCCTGGTACTTCGGCGCGTAGCCGGGCCCGGGTTTGACCCACCAGCCGGCGGGGTCCTGCGCGGCGAGGATCGTCTTGATCGGGTCGGTATCCATCGCGGCAGCCTGCGCCCGGCGTACGTCCGGCGCCTCGGGGCCGTTATCGAGCAGGCGTTGCAGGGCCGCCGCTCGAACCGCCGGATCATCGTCGGACAGCAGCCAGGGCAGTGGGTCGGCCCGCACATGATCGAGCCAGGTCATGCCCTCATGCCACACCCCCGGTTGGGCTGGTGCCAGGGACACAAGGCCCGGATACGTGGGGACCCCTGCCGGCGGGTAAGGACGTTCGGCCCTGGCATACGGCATGTCTCGGAGCACCGTGAATATATGGAGGGACAACGTGCGATATCACGGCCCGGCACCCCCGACCCGTACCGGCCGGCGATCGAGTGTAGGGGCCTGACGAAGG
>JBLNGJ010000717.1:0-6764 GCA_050264675.1 Micromonosporaceae bacterium | reverse complement strand
CCGGCCCTTCGACTACCTGGTGCCGACCGGTCTCGACGACACCGCTGGGCCCGGGTGCCGGGTGCGGGTGCGCTTCGCCGGGCAGCTCGTCGACGGCTTCCTGCTCGAGCGGGTTGAGAGGTCCGGGCACGAGGGTCGGTTGCTGTTCCTGGAGCGGGTCACCTCCCCGGAGCCGGTGCTGCGTCCGGAGATCCTGGCGCTGACCCGGGCGGTGGCCGACCGGTACGCGGGCACGCTGGCCGACGTGCTGCGCCTGGCGGTGCCGCCGCGGCACGGCCGAGCGGAGGCGACGCCGTCGGCGACCACGACCACGCCGGGGACCGCGGCTGCGCCAGCCGCCGCGGTTCCGGCGGCTTGGCGCGCGTACACCTCAGGGGCCGCCTTTCTCGACGCGCTGCGGGCGGGTCGCTCACCCCGGGCGGTGCTGACCGCGCTGCCCGGCGAGGACTGGCCGGCCCGGCTGGCCGAGGCGGTGGCCGCGACCGTCCGCAGTGGACGGGGTGTGGTCGCGGTGGTGCCCGACGCCCGCGACCTCGACCGGCTCGACGCGGCGGTGGGCGCGGCGCTCGGCCCCGGCCGGCACGTCGCGCTGCAGGCCACGCTCGGCCCGGCCGAACGGTACCGGCGGTTCCTTAAGGCCAGCCGTGGTCAGGTGCCGGTGGTGCTCGGCACCCGGGCGGCCGCGTTCGCGCCGGTACCCGACCTGGGGTTGGTGGCCATCTGGGACGACGGTGACGACCTGCACGCCGAGCCGCGCGCACCCTACCCGCACACGCGGGAGGTGCTGCTGACCCGGGCCCAGCTCACCGGGGCCGGGGCGCTGGTGGCCGGGTACACCCGCAGCGCCGAGGCGCACCTGCTGCTGGAGACCGGCTGGGCTCAGCCGATCGCCGGGACCCGGCCGGTGGTGCGGGCGCGGGCGCCGGCGGTGGCACCCTCGGGTGAGGACGCCGACCGGGCCCGCGATCCGGCCGCGGTCTCGGCCCGCCTGCCCAGCCTGGCCTGGCGGGCGGCCCGGGACGCGCTCGCCGCCGAGCGGCCGGTGCTGGTGCAGGTGCCGCGGCGCGGCTACCTGCCGTCAGTGTCCTGTGTGGAGTGTCATGCCCCGGCCCGGTGCCCGCACTGCGCCGGCCCGCTGGAGCTGCCGGCCGCGGTGGCCGTGCCGAGCTGCCGCTGGTGCGGCCGGCCAGCCGCCGGCTACACCTGCCCGCAGTGCGGCGCCCGGCGGCTGCGGGCCGCGATCGTCGGCGCCCGCCGCACCGCCGAGGAGCTGGGCCGGGCCTTTCCCGACACACCGGTGCGCACGTCCGGTCGCGACGCGGTGCTGGACACGGTGCCGGGCCGGCCGGCCCTGGTCGTGGCCACCCCGGGGGCCGAGCCGGTGGCCGAGGGTGGCTACGGCGCGGTGCTGCTGCTCGACACGTGGGCGCTGCTGACCCGAGCCGACCTGCGGGCCGGCGAGGAGACGCTGCGACGCTGGCTCGCCGCCGCCACGCTGGCCCGGTCGGCGGCCGAGGGCGGCCGGGTGGTCGTGGTGGCCGACGGTGCCCTGGCTCCGGTGCAGGCGCTGCTGCGTTGGGATCCGGCCACGTTTGCCGCCCGCGAGCTGGCCGAGCGCCGCGAGCTGGGGCTGCCGCCGGCGGCCCGGATGGCGAGCCTGACCGGACCGGCCGACGCGGTGGCCGAGCTGCTCGAGGCCCTCGTGCTGCCGGCCGGTGCTCAGGTGCTCGGCCCGGTGCCGGTCATCGGCGCGTCAGCCGCGCCCGGAACCGAACGGGCCCTGGTGCGGGTCGCCTCCCGCGTCGACGCCGGCGCGCTCGCCGAGGCGTTGCGGGCCGCCGCCGGCGTGCGCAGCGCCCGCCGCGCGGAGGGGGCGGTACGCATCCAGATCGATCCGCGTGATCTGCTCTGACGCGTGGGCGGCCGGACCTGGTCCGTAGACTGGACGGGCAGTTGACCGTCCTGCAGGAAGGTGCGCCGGTGACCGTCCAGCCGATCAGAATCTTCGGCGACCCCGTCCTGCGAACCAAGGCCGACCCGGTGCTCACGTTCGACAAGGAGCTGCGCAAGCTCATCAAGGACCTCACCGACACGCTGCTCGACCAGGGCGGCGCCGGCCTGGCCGCGCCGCAGATCGGGGTCGGGCTGCGGGTGTTCACCTTCGACGTCGACGATGTGGTTGGCCACCTGGTCAACCCGGTGCTGGAGTTCCCCGACGACGAGGAGCAGGACGGACCCGAGGGGTGCCTGTCCATCCCGGGCATCTACGTCGACACCAAGCGGCGGCAGAACGTCGTCGCCACGGGGGTCAACGAGCACGGTGAGCCGGTGCGGCTGGTCGGCACCGGGATGATGGCGCGGTGCGCCCAGCACGAGACCGACCATCTCGACGGGGTGCTCTTCCTCGACCGCCTCGACGCCACCCGGCGCAAGGAGGCCATGAAGCAGATCCGGGCGGCGGAGTGGTACGACTCCGGTAACCCGCCGGTGGTCAAGGTCAGCCCCCACGACGACCGGCCCGAGCGGTAGGCGCGGGCCGTCGTGCGCCTGCTCTTCGCGGGTACGCCGGAGGCGGCGCTGCCCTCGTTGGCCGCGATCGCTGCCTCGGCGCATGAGCTCGCCGCTGTGCTCACCCGCCCGGACGCGCCGGCCGGTCGCGGTCGCCGGTTGGCGCGCTCGCCGGTGGCGGCCTGGGCCGACGAGCATGGCATTGAGGTGCTCACTCCGGCCCGCCCCGGCGAGGCGGCGTTCCTGGACCGGTTCGCCCAGCTCGCGGTCGACTGCGTGCCGGTGGTGGCCTACGGCGCCCTGGTGCCGCCGACGGCACTGGAGATCCCCCGCCACGGCTGGGTGAACCTGCACTTCTCGCTGCTGCCGGCCTGGCGCGGCGCCGCCCCGGTGCAGCACGCGCTGCTGCACGGCGACGAGCTCGCCGGCGCGAGCGTCTTCCAGCTCGAGGCGGGGCTGGACACCGGACCGGTCTACGGCCGGCTGGTGGAGCCGGTGGCGCCCCGCGACACCGCCGGTGACCTGCTCGCCCGGCTCTCGGTAGCCGGGGCCGAGCTGCTGGTGGCGGTGCTGGACGCGATCGCCGCCGGCACCGCCCGCGCCGAGCCGCAGCCGGCCGAGGGCGTGAGCCTGGCGCCGAAGATCACTGTGGCCGACGCCGAGGTGCGCTGGACCGAGCCGGCCTTCGCGGTCGATCGCCGGGTGCGGGCCTGCACGCCGGCACCGGGCGCGTGGACCACGCTGGGTGGCGAACGGCTCAAGCTCGGCCCGATCACCCCGGTCGTCGACGGGCCGCGGCTGGCGCCGGGCGAGCTGCTGGCCGAGCGGGGCCGGGTGCTCGCCGGCACTGGCACCGAGCCGGTGGCGCTGGGCCAGGTCCGCCCGGCCGGCAAGCGGGCGATGGCCGCGGCGGAGTGGGCCCACGGGGTTCGCCTCGGCCCGGGGGACCGGTTCGGGTGAGCCAGCGCGCCCGGGTCGACCCGGCCCGCCTGGTCGCCTATGAGGCGCTGGCCGCCGTGCACCGCGACGACGCGTACGCCAACCTGGTGCTGCCCCGCCTGCTGCGCGAGCACGGTGACCGGGACGCGGCCTTCGCCACCGAGCTGACCTACGGCACGCTGCGCCAACGCGGCCAGCTCGACGCGGTGCTGGCCCAGGCCGCCGGGCGGCCGGTCGAGCGGATCGATCCGCCCGCGCGCGATGCGCTGCGGCTGGGCGCCTACCAGCTGCTGCACACGCGGGTGCCGCCGCACGCCGCGGTCGCGACCACAGTGGACCTGGTGCGCGCCGTGTTTCCGGCCGCGGCCGGGTTCGCCAACGCGGTGCTGCGCCGGGTCGCCGAGCACGACCTGGCCGGGTGGCTCGCCCAGCTCGCCCCCGACCGGACCAGCGACCCGGTCGGCCACCTGGCCCTGGTGCACTCGCATCCGCAGTGGACGGTGCGGGCCTTCGCCGAGGCGCTGCACGAAGATCTCACCGGCGAGCTCGCCGAGACCGAGGCGGCGCTCGCCGCCGACAACGAGCGCCCGGGGGTGCACCTGTGTGCCCGGCCGGGCCGGGTCGACGCCGCCGACCTGGCCCGCGACGTGCATGGCGACGTGGGCGCGTTCTCCCCGTACGCGGTCTACCTGCCCGACGGGGCGCCGGCCCGGATCCGGGCCGTGGCGCAGGGGCGGGCGCACGTGCAGGACGAAGGCTCGCAGCTGGTCGCCCTGGCCGCGGTCGAGGCCCCGCTCGCCGACGGCGTGGGGTCGCGCTGGCTCGACCTGTGTGCCGGGCCGGGCGGCAAGGCGGCCCTGCTCGGCGCGCTCGCCGCCCAGCGGGACGCGCGGCTGACCGCGGTCGAGGTGGCACCGCACCGGGCCAGCCTGGTCGAGCGGGCGGTAGCCGGCCTGCCGGTACGGGTGCTGACGGTCGACGGGCGGGCCGTGGGGGAGCACCCCGAGCTGCCCGAGGCCGGCTTCGACCGGGTGCTGCTCGACGCGCCGTGCACCGGGCTCGGCGCGCTGCGGCGCCGGCCCGAGGCCCGCTGGCGGCGCCAGCCGAGCGACCTGCCGCCGTTGACCCGGCTGCAGCGGGAGCTGCTCGGCGCGGCGCTGCGGGCGGTGCGCCCGGGCGGCGTGGTCGCCTACGTGACCTGCTCGCCGCACCGGGTCGAGACCGCGGTCAGCGTCGGTGAGGCGGTCCGCCGCTCGTCGTCCACAGTGGAGACGCTGGACGCCCGGGCGGCCCTGCCTCCCGGTGTGCCGGCGCTCGGCGACGGGCCGACCGTGCAGCTGTGGCCACACCGCCACGGCACCGACGCGATGTTCCTGGCTCTGCTGCGCCGCACCTCGTGACCGCGCTTCTCCGAGATCTTGGATAATTCTCGGGGCTATAGGCCCGCGGATCATCCAAGATCTATGGGGTATAGGGCATCTATGGGGTAGAGGGCAGGGGTGCGGACATGATCGAGCGGGAGGACGCCGACGGGGTGGCGATCGTGCGGCTGGCCTACGGGCCGGTCAACGCGCTGGATCTCGACCTGCTCGGCGCGATCACCGAGACGTTCCGCGGGCTCGACCGGGACGGGCACACCGCGGTTGTCTTCACCGGCGCCGGCCGGGCGTTCTGCGCCGGGGTCGACCTGTGGCGCATGGTCGAAGGCGAATCGTCCTATGTGGAGCGGTTCCTGCCCGCGCTGGTCGACGCGTTCGACGCGGTGTTCAGCTGCGGCAAGCCGGTAGTTGCCGCGCTCAATGGGCACGCCATCGCCGGCGGCTGCATCTTTGCGGCCGCCGCCGACCGCCGCATCATGGCCGCCGGTCGGGGCCGCATCGGCGTCTCCGAGTTGCTGGTCGGCGTGCCGTTCCCGGTCGCCGGGCTGGAGATCCTCCGCCACGCGGTGGGCGAGCCGGGACGGCAGGACCTGGTGCTCACCGGGGCCACCCATGAGCCGGACGAGGCACTGCGACGGGGCATCGTCGACGAGGTGGTGCCGGCCGACCGGCTGCCCGACCGCGCGCTCGAGGTGGCCCGCCAGCTCGCCGAGATCCCCGGCGACACCTACCGGCTGACCAAGACCCAGCTGCGCCGGGATGCCCTGGACCGGATCGCCCGGCGCTGGCCGGCGGAGCGGGCCGAGGTGACCGAGCTGTGGTGCGCGCGTATCGCCGACGGTTGGATCCGTCGCTACATGGAGCGGGTGACGCGCCGCTAGAACGGCGGATCGGGGTCGGTGGTGTAGGTGTGCCCGAGCGATGTGGTCCACTGCAGGGTGCCGTTGCCGAGTTGGCGCAGTTGGTAACCGCCTTCGTCCTTGGCTCGGTGGTGATGCCGGCAGGCCAGGGCGAGGTTGTCGCGGGTGTGTCCGCCGCCGGCTCGGCGTTGGATCGTGTGGTCCACGTCGCACCGTGAGGCCGGGCTTCGGCACGTGGGGAACCGACAATGTTGGTCGCGGGCCCGGACGAAGGCGTACTCGGATGCGGTATTGGTCGGAGGCGGCCGGTCCTGCCGCGATGTGACCGGCGGCGCTGTGGCCGGCGGCGGTGGGGTGCGCAGCCGGCCGTGGTGCAGGAGCCGACCCCGCTTGTCGTGCACCCGGTAGCGCCAGATGCGCGGGGCCTGGGCCGCCAGCTGGCGGGCCACATCGGCGATGACCGGCCCGAAGCCGGGAATCAGCCCGGATGCCTCGCTGAGGCCGGCCAGCGTGGCGAGCGGCACGACGAGATCGACCACCCCGGGCCGGGCGGCGGCCCGGGTGGGCAGTTCGCGGCCCTCAAGAAGGTCGAGGTAGATGTCGGCACGCAGCTGATCGATGCTGCGCGGGTCGCCGCCGCGCTTGAGCTCGTCGGCGATGTCGTTGATACGGGTGAAGGCGCCCGCCGCCCGGTCGGGCGGCAGGTCGCAGCCGGACAGGAATGCGGTGTGGCCGCCGCCATTGCGCCCGCACACGACCTTACGGTCAGCCAGCGCGCGCTCGTAGCGCCGGCGGGCCGCGTCCGGATCCGCCCGAATGATCAGGGCGGCGAGTTTGGCCCCCAGCTGCCCGCTGGTCAGGTTCTCCGCGATGCGCACGGCCGCGGCGGCGATCGCGGTGGCCAGCAGATCGGGCACGTCGGTCAGAGCAAGCACGATGACCTTGGCTCGGGCCAGGTCGATGCGACCGGAGGCCAGTGCCTGGTGCACTGCGGGCAGCTTGGCCAGCCCGGTGGCCAGGCCCAACTGGCCCTCGGCGGCGGTGCGGGTCAGCTGCAGTGCGACAGCGACCTCGCAGG
>JBLNGJ010000716.1:0-2995 GCA_050264675.1 Micromonosporaceae bacterium | reverse complement strand
CGAGACACGGCAGCGCGCCTAGGAACGCACGGCGATCACGAGTCGCGTGTGGACCTTCGTGAGGACGATGCCGTCGTCAGGGCCGGGCAGGTCGGCCGGGTACGCCGACACCGGGTACGCGGCGATCCGCAGCTGGCCGACGTGGGGGCGGCCGGCGGCGTCCCAGGCACGAACGTGCTCGGCGAGCGACGTGGCGAGCCGGTCACCGTCGGGCCCGTACCCGTGGGCCTGCACGGCGAGCGCCTCCGGATCGGAGTGCAATCCGAGCACCGCGATGCTGGTCGCCTCAAGAATGCCGATGGTGAGGCGGAAGTCGGTTGATCGGACCAGCCCTGGCTCAAGCACCGAGGATCCGTGCCCCTCGTCGGAGAGGGCACACGAGCGGGGCTCCGTGATCACAAGCCACAGCCCGAGGCCAAAGGAGTCGTCCGGGCGCAGGCCCTGCACCCCGGTCGGCCGGACCACGGCTGCTCCGGCCACGGCCCGGCCCACGGCGCCGGCGTCGATCTCGCGGTCATCGGGCACGGCGAGCCGCAGCCGGGTCGCCGGGTCCAGCACGTGAACCCGTCCGGGCCCGGCGAAGCCGCCGCGCAGCCGCATGAATCCACACGCGACCGGATCGCGGCCCACCCAGTGTCCGTTCTCGCCTTCGAACGCCACCGAGACCTGCGCGCCGTGCAGGTCCAGCGGGACGACGATACGTCCACCGGGCGCCAGTTGCTCCAGCCAGGCCGGTGCCAGATCCCACACGCCGGCGGTCGCGATGATCCGATCGAACGGGGCGGCGGCAGGGTATCCCTCGGCGCCATCGCCGCAGGCGACCGTCACCTGCGGATACCCGGCAACCGCGAGGCGACTCCGGGCCCGGTCCACCATCTGGCCGTCGATGTCGACCGTGACCACGACGCCGGCCGGACCGACGATGTGGGCCAGCAACGCGGCGTTGTATCCGGTGCCGGCGCCGATCTCGAGGACTCGCTGGCCCGCGGCCACGCCGAGCTGGTCCAGCATGAGCGCCATGATCGTGGGTTGGGATGACGAACTGACCGGCACACCGTCGCCGTCTCGCTTGGTCACGATCGCCTCGTCGCGATACGCCTTCGCGACCGCGACCTCAGGCACGAACACATGTCGTGGCACGGCCAGCAGCGCCTCCGCGACCGCCCCGTGCCGGGCGCCGCCGCGACCGCGGACCACCGCGAGCAGGTCCCGCCTCAGCTTCGCCGCATCGACCGTCACCGTGCGCCCCTTCATCGCGTCGAACTCAATGTACGGGGCGGCCGAGGCTCGGTAAGGGCGACGGTCGCCCACAGCGCGGCGTGGTCGGAGCGTCCGTTCGGGGACCGGGCGACATCGGCTTCGGGGGTGGACCAGCGGCCCTCGGAGAGGAAGACGTAGTCGAACTTGTGCTGACCGTAGGTGTGCTCGTTGATGACGTCCGAGCCGTGCCTTCGGTTCAGCGTTGCCCGGCTCGCGCATCCGGGCGAGTCGGCCTCGCGGAACCGGCCGGTGCCCGTTCTGTAACAGGCGCTGTACAACGGGTCCATGCGTGGGTCCGCGGGGTCGACGTTGAAGTCGCCACCCAGGACGATCGTCGGTTGGTCGGGCAGTCCATTGAGGATCTCCGCAACGGCCTGAACCTGCGGGCCGACGTTTCCGTCCTCATTGGACAGATGTGTGACGCAGACGACCACGGACGCGGCCTCTTCCGGCGTCTGCAGACACATGAGCCGACGGGTCTCGTCGCGGACCGGGCTCGGGAGCAGCCAGCTGCCGACGAGGTCGACTTCAGTCACGCGGGCGAGGATGGCGTTTCCGTACGGGGCGCCGTTGCGGCACCGGGGGCCGGTCGGGTCGAACCGGCCCGCGTAGAGAGCCAACCCGGCCTCCAGTTCGGCGTACTGGTTCTCGCACAACTCGTTCAGGATGACAGCGAAGGGGCCCGCCTGGCGGATCGACCGCTCCACATCGGTGACGATCCCGAGGCCGCCGCTGTTGCAGGCGTTGCCGCAGAGGTTGTACTGGAGATAGGTCTGCCGGTGCGTCGCCGGACGGGCTTCGTCGGACGCGGTGAGGGCGCCGATCGCCACCGCCGCGGCGATGACCGCACCAGTGGCCAGCCAGGCCCTCCGAACACCTCTCATTACCGCCATGGTCGCCCAACGCGTGGGCGGCCGCCAAACGGCATCAGGGCCGGTGGCGGGTCTGGGAGAACGTGCCCTTTCCGAACGTGAGCACCTTGCTGGGTGTCACCGCGAAGACCAGGGCGTCCCCGCCGTGGTGGTGGAAGCGTCCATCGCGGACCTGGAACTGCCACTGCCCGTCCCACTTGGTGGCCCAGGCGGCGGCTAGACGTGAGAGCGTGGCCTCGTCGGTGACCGGCACCGCGTCGCCCTCGACCACGACGTCAAGGCCCGTGGCCCAGCCGTTGCAGCCGGTGATCAGGGTGACATGACGGTTATGGCGCAGGTTGACCGCCTTCTGTTCGCCGGCCCCGGTGCAGAAGTGGACGGCACCATCGAGCCAGACCGCGACGAGTGGGGTGGCGTGTGGGCGTCCGTCGGCGCGTACGGTGCAGATCCAGAACAGTTCGGCGGTCTCGAGGGTACGGCGGGCCTCGTCCCAACCGGTCGCCACCGCGTCCGGGTCGCTGAACCGCGGGTCAAGTTCGGTTGATGAATCGGTCATTCCGGTCATCGTATCGGCCAGGCCCGGTGGATGATCCGTCACATCCCGGTTCGGCCAGAAGTGCACCGGCGTTGGGGCGCGTCACTTGCCCGGTCAGGTACTTCTTCCTAGGGTGGGGTGGTCCGGCCCCTAGTGGTCGACTCCCGCCCACAGCCGGACGCCGCCTAATCGCCTCCCGGCGAATCGGGGACCCACTGCACCAATGGGGTGAATCCGCGACCTGTCGCGGTAGGGCGCCTCCTTCGGCGGAGCCGAGCACAGCACGGCTCCGCTCGCCCGAACCCGTCAGCTAACCCGGTCGGCGGTG
>JBLNGJ010000715.1:0-5005 GCA_050264675.1 Micromonosporaceae bacterium | reverse complement strand
TGATGGACACGGTCATCTTCGAGGAGTTCAAGGGTACGGGTAACGCCGAGCTCAAGCTCGACCGCAAGATCGCCGACAAGCGGGTCTTCCCGGCCATCGACATCGACCCGTCGGGCACCCGTAACGAGCAGGCCATCATCGATGCCAGTGAGTACGCCGTCCTTACCAAGCTCCGGCGGGCGCTACAGCCGCTCGGCCCGACCAACGCGATGGAGCAACTGCTCGAACACCTCCGTCGTAGCGACAGCAACGCCGAGTTCCTGCTCGGCGTAGCCCGGTCCACAATCGAGGCTCGGGCCCGCTGATCGGATCTTTAGCCGGATCGGCGGGTTCTCGCCGGACCGCACACGTTGCTGGGCAGCACAGGCGCAAAGGGTTGGGCCACAGTGGACCTTAGCCCTCTTGCCGGTCATGGCCGCGCCATATCACCTCGCGTAACGATCACGAGCCGCTGGATCAGACCTCGGTGCGCAAGTCCCATCGCCATTTTGCGGGCTTCCGTACCCGATCAGACTGTCTGACAGCCCATCGAACACCCGCGAGTTCGCGTCACGGACACCGTCCACGATGTGAACCCGCAGGTCACGAGCCGGTCGACTCGGAGGACTCAAGATAACGATCGAGCGCGTGAATAGGGAGATCAAGCGGCGAGCCCCGGGTCGTAGGTATCTTCCCCAATGACGCCGCGGTCATCCGCCTCGTCGGCGCCATCCTGGCCGACATGCACGACGAGTGGGTTATTGATCGCGGTGGAGGATAGCCGCCGGCATGGCCGGTATGACTGTGCGGTCGTCGGCGAGCAGGCGTAGCAGTACTGCTGCGATGATCGCGAGGTCGTTTCTTGTCCAACATAGACGTGGTCGCGCGAACCGACATGAGGCCATATTGGGACTGTGCTCGACGACGTCGTCCACGGCAGGCAATCTGCCGGGATGACCGCGCATACCGAGGCCAAGGCTGTGGATAACGGGCGGAACCACCGCACTGCCACCACGGTCACGTCCGGCGGAAACCGATAGCCGGCGAACGCCGACGACGGCGGTGACCAAAGACAAGGGCGAATCGGCGAGGGCGCCGACCAAGTCTGCCCGATCTTGCCGCCGTTCAATGCAACTGCACCCGTCCACCCATCGGGCAACTCAACTGCACCATCCGGGCGGCCGCATTACCGGCATATGCAATTGGCACATGATAGTGAGCCAGCTACCGGCCCGTTTTCCATTTGACCGTTGCCCATTGCGTTCTGGCGTAGGTAGATCGGCGGAAGAGTCGGGACGTATGGCCCCCCACATCAGGGAACGACCGTGGCCGAATGATTGTCAATGGCATCGGCGTAAGTCTTCAAACGGCCAACGGTGAGTCGGCCATGAACACCGTAATGCGCGCGATGGGGGATGCGGTGCGGATTAGACGGCAATCGACTAGTTCTGATCAGTTCAGGGGAGACCTGTCGCGGAAATTCTTGCGCGACCAAGGCAAGACTCCGGCTGCCCGATGGTCGCGATGATCGAACGAGAGAAGCCGGCCAGGACCGACGTCGAAGACATGGTCGGCCGAGCAGCGGCCGGAGATGAATCGGCCTGGGCGGATATCGTCCGTCAGTACAGCGGCCTGCTGCGCTCGATCGCTGCCATGTTCCGGCTGGTTGGTGACGACGCCCAGGACGCGGCCCAGCTGACCTGGCTCGGCCTCGTGCAACACGTCAGGGATCTGCGGTCGCCGGACAGGATGCCGAGCTGGCTAGCGACCACGATGCGGCGCAACTGCCTTCGTCTGGTGCGTCAGCGTAGCCATGAAGAGTTGCGCGACGACTGGCCGGAGTGGAGCGTCGCTGACACCTGCAGCCAGGTGGACTCCAGGATGCTGCTGGCCGAGCGCAACCAGCGCCTCTGGCAGGCCGTCGACCAGCTGCCGGGACGACAGCGGCAACTGGTGCGAACACTGTTCGCCCCGACCGCGCCGTCCTACGACGAGATCGCCGCAAAGATGTCGATCGCTGTCGGTACGATCGGGCCTGCACGGCAGCGGGCGTTGCGGCGTCTCGCCACCCTGGTCGCCGAGACCGGATGGAGTCGGGAGGACCTCGGCGACCTGGAGCCGTGAGTGCGCTGACTCTCCGCCCCCGGCCCGGTTGGTCCGGGGGCGGAGACGTGCCTCACCCGGTGGCCTGGGCGCTCGCCTCGATCATCGCTGCCATCCCGGCGATGGTCGGTGACTCGAATATCACCCGCATCGGCAGCTTGACGCCGAATGTCGTCCGCACCCGGGCAACGAGTTGCGCCGCGACTAGCGAGTTGCCGCCGATGTCGAAGAAGTTGTGTTCGACCCCGACCCCGACCGCACCGGTGGACTCCTCCCACAGCTGCACGAGCTGTTGCTCAACTTGATTGCGCGGTGCCACGTACGGGCCGCTGAGAACTTGACTCCCCGCACCATCGGCGAGGACGCGGTCTCCCAGCTCCTCGGTCAGCCGGCTGCGGTTGCGTCGCTGGACCTTACTGATCAGAGTCGGCAGGTGCAGCGCGGTCACTGCCACCTGCGGGCCGACCCGCGCGCCGAGCAAGCGGGCAAACGCCTCGCCGCCCTCCGCCGGTCGGATCCCGACCTCGGCGTCATCCTCGCTTGCGCGGGCGGGTTCAGGCGGCACCGGTTCGGCAACTGGTACGAGCTCGACACCCAGCGGCGACTCGGTGCCACCACCATCGGCTTGGCGCAGGGTGGTGGATATCCCGTCGGCATCGATGCGCCGGAGCATGAAGTCGTTGATCTCGACCAGAACTCCGCCGTGCTCATCGGTCAGGGTGATGTCGCAGGTCAGCAGCTCCGGCGTACCTGTGTCCCGGTGCCGCAGGTGGCTGAAGACCTGCGCTGACATCGGCCGATGCACCACGAGCCGCCCGTAACCGAGTGGCAGGTAGTGCCCCTGCGCGCCGCCGAAGGCCCCGAAGGCGGTTGCCTCGTCCAACATCGCCGGATGCAGCCCGTAGTTGGCCAGCTCGGCGCTGACGGTGTCGCCGGCCGCGAGCAGAGCCAGTTCCTCACCGTCGCCCGTGTACGCCTCGCGCAGGCTGCTCCATCGTGGACCGAAGGTCAGTAGCCCGCTCGCGGATTCTTGCATCGAGGCCGTCCGCGTCGACGCGGCACAGCGCAGGCGCACCGCGTCCAGGTCGATCGCCGGGCAACCACCCGGCGCCGCCCACCGGACAAAACCTCGGGCGTGCTCCTGCTGGCCCGTTCCGAGCCAGCTCTCCACGTGGAACTCTCCACCGTCGACGCCGTCGTCGAAGGTGATCCGCAGCTCACAGCCAGTGCCGTCGGGCACGGCCAAGGGTGCCAGAAACACGACATCCTGCAGCTCGACCGGGCGCCCCGGCTGGGCCAGCGAGAAGGCGGCCCGGACCATCTCCAGATAGCCGGTCCCCGGCATGGCCGGTACCCCGGCGATCCGGTGCTCATCAAGCACCCAATGGGTGTCGGCGGCCAGCCTGACCACGCAGGTCACCCGGCGGCTACCCTCCCGAGTCCGCACCACGTCCAGCAGCGGATGGTCCACCGGTTCCTGGTGGGTGCCCTGCTGGAACTCGCGGAAGGCGGCCGGCGCCATCGCCTCGGCGGCCATCCCCACCTCGAGCCACCCACCCCAGTTGACCGAGATGACCGGCCATGGCGCACACCGGCTGCGGGCGAAGGCGTCGAGGAACCCGTTGGCGGCACAGTAGTCGACCTGTCCGAGGCCGCCGGCGAGCGCGGTGACCGAGGAGCACAGCATGAGGAAGTCCAGCGGGTCGTCGCGGAAGGCGTCGACCAGGGCCAGGGTACCGAACACCTTGGGTTCAAGCACGGCCGCCGCGGTCTGCTCGGACTGGACCTCCACCATGGTGCCTCCGGCGACGCCGGCCGCGTGGATGACGCCGTGCACGGCGCCGAAGGTCTCCATGGTCGCGACCCTGACCCGGCGAGCCTGTTCAGGGTCGCGGACATCCGCCGCGAGCACGAACAGCTGACCGCCGAGCTGCTCGATGCGCAGGAGCGCCCGCGCTTGCCGGCCGGCCTTGCCCGGCACTCCTGCCAGGAGCGGCCACTCCGCCCGGTCGGCCACGGAAGAGCGTCCGACCAGCACCAGACGTGCGTGCACGCGTCGGGCCAGATCCTCGGCGATGCTCAGCCCGATTCCGCCGAGTCCGCCCGTGATCACATACGTACCGCCTTCCCGCAGCCCGGCCCGCTGTGCGGCCGCCGGCTCCAGCTCAGCGGGGTCGAACGCCGGAGCCCAGCGCTTGCCCCGCCGGTAGGCCACGACCGGGATCGACGGGTTGGTCAGTTCCTCCAGCACCAGATCCGGGTCCACCACCTCCCCGTCGACGTCGATCTGCCGACAGCGCAGCCCTGGGAACTCCAGCGGCAGCACTCGCAGCGGTCCGTTGACCAGAGCCCGAGCCGGACTATGCAGGTCGCCACCGGTGACGTCCTGCGAACCGCTGGACAGCACCGTGATGTCCAGACTCCCAGCAAGGTCCCGTCCGGCGTAGGCCTGGGCGATCGCGATCAGGCTGCCGAAGGCCATGGGCAACGTCGCCCGCGCAGCGGCCGGATCGAGCGGGTCAACACCTCCGGCTCCGGACGTCCACGCGTGGATAACCCGGGTCGGAATGGTCCCTCGAGCCGCCAGCTCGTCGAGCAACCGCTCGTAGTCCTCTACCTGGTCGGGGCGCACGACGTGCCCCGCGTCATCGGCCGGGCCGCCGGCCGGTGTCACGGTCACCACGTCCACGCCACTGTCCCGCAGCCGGCTTACCAGGGGGTCGACGAACCCACCGGGGTCGCGCAGCACGAGCCAAGGCCCGTCGGCAGCGGCCGCCTCCATCGGCGTCGGCCGGCGCGTTTGCCGCCACAGCGGAACCCAGAACCATTGCGGCATCGGCAGCTTACCCTCCACGTCATCGGCCGCGGCCCATCCGGCCGTCGCCGGCGACGCCCCGGCGGCGGGCGGCTCGACCCAGTGCCG
>JBLNGJ010000714.1:0-7689 GCA_050264675.1 Micromonosporaceae bacterium | reverse complement strand
AGGGCGCCAGGAAGCTTGCTGGTTCGGGCGTCAGCGTGAAATCGGGACTGCGGGCGCTCGCCGACCGGATCTGGCTCGACCAGCAGCTCGTCTTCTTTGCCGTACCGGTTGGCGCCGTGCAGCTGATGGCGCTGTGCTGGTTCGCGTTGTTCCTGGCCGTGCGCCAGACGGCGGAGGAGCGGCGACCCGACATCGCGAAGCTGAAGCTGCACGGGTCGCGCCGCCGGGACCTGTGGGCGCTCGTGGTCGGGCAGAGCGCCCTGCCGCTGATCGCCGGCGGGGTGGCGGGCTTCTGGCTCGGCCGGTTCCTGGTGCCACTGACCGTGGGTGACGTCACCGGCGCCGCCCAGCAGGCTCAGGTGCTCTACGCCGCCGCCGCAGCGGCCGGCTTCGCGGTGGCGGGCGCCGTGGTCGCCGCCCTGTTCGCCGAACGGCGCATGTTCTCCGAGTCCGTGGTCGACCTGGGCCGCCGCGTTCCGGTGCGCCAGGTCGGCTGGCGCACCGGCATCCTCGACGTGGCCGTCTTCACCTTGGCGCTGGCCGCGGCGTACGAGTTGCGGGCCCGCAGTGCGGACGCCGCTCAGGTGCGGGGGCTCTCCCTCGCGGCACCCATGCTCGTCGCGCTCGCGGTGGGTCTGGTGGCGGCCCGGCTGATCCCGATCGTCGCCGCCGGAGCGGCGCAGGCACTGCTGCGGGCCCGGCGGTTGGGGTCGTGGCTCGTCGCCGTCCATCTCGCCCGCCGCTCGGGGCGGTCGCGGGTGCTCGCCCTGCTGACCCTCGCCATCGCGGTCTTCTGCGGTGCGGTGTTGAGCTGGGACGTCTCGAACCGGGCGCAGGAGCACCGGGCCCTGTTCGAGGTCGGGGCCGACCGGGTGCTGACGGTCGCCGGCACCGATCGGGCCCAGCTCCTCGCCGCCGTCCGGGTGGCCGACCCGGACGGCCGCTACGCGATGGCCGCCGTGCAGACCTTCGGCACAGTGCCCGTGCTGGCGCTCGACACGAGCCGGTTGCCGGCGGTCGTGCCGTGGCAGTCCGGCTACGGCGGACGGGACTGGACCGAGGTGGCGGCCGCGCTGCACCCCGAGGCCGCGCGACCCCTGACCGCGACCAACCCCGACCTACGTCTCGATGTCACGTGGCGACCGATCGCCCCCGACGTTGCCGAGCCGGCACCGACGCTGCCGACCGCCGTCGTCGCCGGTTTCGTCGGGGCCAACGGCGCCACCGCGCAGGTGGCCTTTGGACCACTCACGGCGGGCCGGCACAGCTACCCGGCGCAGGTGCCGGGTTGCACGGAGGCCGCGCCGTGCCGGCTGGTCTCGTTGGCTCTGGGGCGGGCCCGGGCAACGGTCAAGCCCGGTTCGCCGCCGGCGTACGCGCCCGGAGCCGGCTCCACGCTCACGCTGCACGCCCTGGCGCAGACGGGGGCAACGGTGGCGGGCCCGACCGAGCTGGTCGACCTCACCAGGTGGCGCAACGACGTTCGGGTCGGCGCGTGGCTGCCCCAGCTGTCGACCACAAAGGACGGACTCACGCTCGTCGTGCCGATGCGGGATCTGCCCGGCGGCACGATCATTGCGCCCGACGTCTATCCCGCGGCCGTCTTCTCCCTCGACGCACCGACACCGCTGCCCGCCTGGGTGGCCGGCGAGCTGCCGCCGATCGGCGACATCGGCGACTCCCGGGCGGCCGCGTTCGGTGGCGCGGTGACCCCGGTCCGCCTGGCCGGCCGGTCCGCGGTGTTGCCCCGGCTCGGACGCGGGCTCATCGTCGACCTCGAGTACGCCGACCGCCTGCTGCCGGGCGAACCGACGGTCGGGGCGCTGCAGGTGTGGCTCGCCAAAGGCACGCCCCGGGAGGTTCTCGACCGGCTCGCCGCGCAAGGCCTCACCGTGGTCTCGCTCGACTCGACCACCGACCGGCTGGACCGCCTGGCGGCCCAGGGGCCGCCGGTGGCGCTGCGTTTCCTCGTGCTCGTCGCCGCGGCCGGCGTTCTGCTCGCGGCCGGCACCTTCACGGTGTGGGCCTCGGCCGAACGGACACCGCGCGGAGCGGAGCTCGCCGCATTGCGCCGCCAAGGCCTGCGCCCTCGGGCCGCTCGGGTCGCCGCGTTCGGCGGCTTTCTGATCTTTGTCACCCTGGGCGTCGCGGTGGGCACGCTGCTGGCGCTGCCTCTGCGCACGGTCGGCGCGCTGCCGGTCTTCGGTGACGACTGGCGGGTCCTCGCCAACCCGCCGCCCAACCTGACCAACCTCACGGTCGCCATGGGCTCGACCTTCGCCCTGCTCGCCGTCGCCGCCGTCGGTACGGGCATGGCGCTGCTGCGCGCCATCCGGCGGCCCCGGGAGATCGTATGATCGCCCTTGCCCTCGTGATGATCAGGAGACGTCTCGGCCACGCCCTGACCGTGTTCCTGCTCGCGACGATCGCGATCGCGGCGGCCGTCGCGGCTCCCGTCTATGTCCGCGTCGCGCAGCGCAGCCTTGCTTCGGTGGAGATCGCGGCGGCCACCCCGGCCGAGCGGACGATCGTCGGCGTGACCTTGGCGCAGGTGCAGGCCGACCCGGGCGATCCGCGGTCGGAGAACGCGCTGGCGGAGGCGCGCCGTCACCCGTTCGACAAGACCGCAACCACCGCCGCCCGTACGCCGGGCTTCACGATGGTCTTCGCGGCCAACTTCATCGCTGGCGCCTCGACCACGCGGGACGCACTGCAGGACATCGCGCCGGAGCAGCGGTTGGAGTTCCGGGATGGCTTCTGCGGTTACGTCGTCATCACGGTCGGTCGGTGCGTCGCCGGGCCGGGTGAGGTGATCGTCGGCGAGCGGCAGGCCGCCGGCCTTGGCGTGACCCCCGGTCGGCCGCTGTGGGTGGTCTCGATGATCTTCGTGCCGCCGACCCCGGACTCGGTCGGCGCCTACCGTCCGGCGGGGCTTCCGGCCAGCCTCTCGGTGGTCGGCATCTACCGGCCGCAGGACGAGGCGGACCTGTTCTGGGGCAACGTCACCGGTGCCACCAGCGGGGCCGGCCCGCCCCAACCGTTGCTGGTGGACCGTCGCACCCTCGGCACGGTCGACCACCACCGGGAGACCGAGTCCGTCGTGGTGTACCCGTCGCCGGGCACTCTCGATCCAGACCACCTCGACCGCGTGCGGGCCGAGCTCAACGCCACCTCCGCCCGGATGGTGGCCGCCGGGGTCAGCCCGCAGACCTCGATGGACGAGCTTCTCGACCGGATCGCCGAGGGTCGGCGCCAGGTCGCAACCACACCGGCGGTCGCCGCCGTGCCGCTGATCCTGCTGTGCTGCTTCGTGGTCTTCCTCGCCGCGGCGAGCACCACCCAGGCCCGCCGGGTCGAGCTGGGCATGCTCAAGCTGCGCGGCACCGGCCAGTTGGACCGGTGGTGGCTGGCCTGCGCCGAGGTGGTTCTGCCGGTGCTGGCCGGTGGGATCGTCGGCTACCTGGTCGGTCACGTCGCGGTGTGGGTCTTCGGCCGGCTGACTCTCTCCAGCCGGCCCGACGTCGCGGTGACGACGCAGGCGCTTCCGCACGCGCTCGTGGCGCTGGCGGCGGCGTTGGTGGCCGGGCTGCTGGCGCTGCGAGGGGACCTCGCTCGACCCGCGCTCGATCTGCTGCGCCGGGTGCCGGCACGCACCCAGCGCTGGGGCGGCACCGTGCTGCGCACCACGTCGGTCGTGCTCGCCACCGCGGCCGTGTTCCAGCTCCGTTCGGCTGAAGGCCGCTTCACCGGGCTGGCGCTGATCGCGCCGGCCATGGTGATTCTCGCGGTCGCGTTGGTGTCGGCGACGGCGTTCGACCGCGTCGCGCAGTGGTGGGGACGGCGCGCGCTGCGGCGCGGAAGGTTGGGGGTGGCGCTCGGAGCGCTGCATCTGGGCCGTCGGCGGGCGGGTTCGCGGGTGTTGGCGTTGTTGGTGGTGGCGGTCGGGATGGTCGGGTTCGCGGCCACGGCATCGGAGATCGGGACGGTGGCCCGCACCCGTCAGGTGGAGGCGTACCTGGGCGCGGACCGGGTGCTGCAGGTGCGGCCGACCTCGGCCCGGCAGCTGCTCGAGGCGGTCCGTACGGTCGACCCGGCCGGCCAGTTCGCGATGGCGGTCATGTCGATGCGCACCCGCACCGACAACCTGCCGGTGCTCGCCGTCGACACCACCCGGCTGGCTACGGCGAGCCGCTGGCCCGGCGGCGGGAATGCGCTGAACGTTGGCACCGCGATGTCCCAGGCCAGGCCGGCGCTGGCCGACCCGGTCATCGTGCGCGGCACCGGCGTCGAGCTGACCGCGAACCTCACCGCGCAGGGGCTCATCGACGGGGACGAACGGTTCGGCCTGCTGTCGGTCACGGTCAGCCTCGCCCGGCTCGACGGCGGGCCACCGGCGTTTGCCGTCTTCACATTCGTCAAGCGTGGCACCGAGACGTTCCGCGCGCCGGTCGGATGCGAGGCGGGGTGCCGAGTGATCAACATCACGGTGCAGCCCTACTACGGCCAGCCGATGACGGTGACGCTCATGGCGCTGCGCCAGACCGGACCGGCGGCCGAGCTTGTCGATGCGAGCGGGTTCACCCAGTGGCAGGACCGGCAGGCCGCGGAGATCACCCTCGCGCCCACGGAGAGAGGGCTCGCGGTCACCGCCGACGGGTCCCGCGGCGCCTCCGACGGGAAGGTCGGGCCGGCCGACGTGCCGGACGACGGGCTACCCGGGCTGGTCGCTGGCAGCAGCCTGTCGAGCCTGGTTCTGATCGCACCTAACACGCCGACGGGTCTCGTCGTGCGGCGGGTGCGCGCGGTGAGTGAGCTGCCCCGGGTCGGGACCACCGGGGTCCTGATCGACCTGGAGTACGTCGCCAGGCTCAGCGAACCGGGACCCGTCCAAGCCGGCGAGGTGTGGCTCGGCCGCACCGCCCCGGACGATGTGACCGACCGGCTGCGCGGTGCGGGCCTGGCCATCCTCGGCGACCGCCGGCTCGATACCGAGCTCCTGGTTTCTCGTGACCGGCCCAACGCGGTCGGGCTGCGGTTCCTGCTCGCGGTCGGGGTGCTCTGCCTGCTGCTCGGCGCCGGAGGTCTCGCCGTCACGGCCCGGATCGAGCGTCGCGCCCGCGCCGACGAGCTGCGCGCACTGCGGGCTCAGGGCCTGCCTCGCCGCATGGTGGCCCGGGCCGGACGGATCAGCTACCTCGCGTTGGTGATCACCGCCGGAGTCTTCGGTGCCGGCGCCGCGGCGGCCGCCTGGCTGGCGACCGGCGAGCGGATGCCGCTCGTCGACGTGCTGGTGCCTGGGCTGGCCACCCCCCGATGGCCGTCGAGGTTGACGCTGTGGGCCTTGGCCGCCGCGGTGGCCGTCCTCATCGTGGCGGCGGTGTTCAGTGGATTCGCCCTGACCCGGGCGGCGCGGACCGCCAACAACCGAAGGAGTGCGACATGACCACCCGCCGACGGGCCGGGTTGCGCGGAGGAAGATCATGACCGGCCTGGCCGTAGCGTGTCGCCGGGTCGTGCACATCTACCGGGCCGAGGCCGGTGACGTGGTCGCGCTGGCCGGCGTGGACCTGTCCATCGCGCCGGGGGAGATGCTCGCGTTGGTCGGTCCGTCCGGGTCGGGCAAGTCCACGCTGATCGCGCTGCTCGCCGGGCTGATGCGGCCCTCGGCCGGGCGGGTGAACATCGGCAGCTACGACATCGGCAAGCTCTCCGAGAAGGAGATCTCGCGGTTGCGCGGCACCCAGGTCGGCGTGGTGCTGCAGGGCGCGGAGCGCAACCTGCTGCCGTACGCGAACCTGCGCCGCAACGTCGCGCTGGCCCAGCGGCGGGCGGCCCGCACCCGGGGCCTCAAGCTCGACGACCCCGACCGGATCCTGCACCTGGTGGGTCTGGGCGGACTCGGCCGGGCCAGTGTGGCCGAGCTGCCCCCCGGCGCGCGGCAGCGGGCCGCGCTGGCGGTGGGGGTGGCGGCCGGGCCGGGCCTGCTGCTGGTGGACGAGCCGACCAGCCAGCTGGACGCGGCCGGACGCGACGAGGTGGTGCACGCCCTGGAGACGGTGAACGCGGAACGGGGCACCACGATCGTCGTGGTCACCCATGACGGGGAGGTTGGCGCGCGGCTGGGCCGGGCGGTGACGATCCGGGACGGGCGGGTCGGCGCGGAAGGCCGGGACGGGCAGGATTTCGCCGTGGTGGCCGGCGACGGCACCATCCAGCTGCCACCGGACGTGCTCGAGGCGTACCCGCCCGGCACCCTTTTCACCGTGGACCATGTCGACGAGCAGGTCTGTCTGACTCCACACGCACCGGGCGTGCCAGACTAGACAACCATGAGTGACCCGCGTACGACCCCGTCAATCTTTACCCGGGGCGCGGTCGATCTGAGCGCGCTGCGGGAGCGCTCGGCGGCCGCCGGCCGCGCCGGGGCCCCAGCGCCGGCTCCCAACGGTACGGCGACACCGGCCGCCGGCGCGGCACCGACCGCCACCCCACCGGCCGGCGGGGTGATGGTCATCGATGTCACCGAGGCCACGTTCCAGAGCGAGGTGCTCGAGCGCTCGCTGACCACACCGGTCGTCATCGACTTCTGGGCCGACTGGTGCGGCCCCTGCAAGCAGCTCTCCCCGGTGCTGGAGAAGCTCGCCCGGGAGGCGGGCGGGGCGTGGGTGCTGGCCAAGGTCGACGTCGACGCCAACCCGCGGCTGGCCCAGATGTTCCGGGTGCAGGGCATCCCGATGGTCTACGCCGTCGTCGGTGGGCAGCCGGTGGACGCGTTCACCGGCGTGATGCCCGAGTCGCAGCTGCGGCCGTGGCTCGACGCGGTGCTCGCGGCCGGCGGCGCCCCGATGGTGGCGGCCGACGACCCCGACCTCATCGCGGCCGACGATGCGCTCGCCAGCGGCCGGCTCGACGAGGCTGAGCGCGCGTACAAGAAGATCCTCTCCGATCGGCCGGCCGACCAGGCCGCCGAGGCGGGCCTGGCCCAGGTCGGCCTGTTGCGCCGGATCCAGGCAGCCGACGCGCGGGCGGCACTGGCGGCGGCCCAGTCGGCGCCGGACGACCTGGCCGCACAGAGCCTCGCCGCCGACGTGGAGGTGGCGACCGGTCAGGCCGAACGGGCGTACGCGCGGATGGTCGACTTCGTCCGGCGGGCCGCCGGGGACGACCGGGAGAAGGCCCGGGCCTACCTGGTGTCGCTGTTCACCCTCGCCGAACCGGACGACCCCGCGGTCGCCGCGGCCCGGCGCTCCCTCGCTAGCGCGCTCTTCTGACCAGGCGGCACTGCATGCGCCGCATCGCCGTCCTCGACGCCCCGTCGAACCTGGGCCTGCGCCCGCCGACGCCCTCGTCGGTGCCGGGCTGCGCCAAGGCCCCCGGCGCGCTGCGTGACCACGGGCTGCTCGCCCGTCTGGGGGCCCGCGACGCCGGCTGTCACACGCCGCCGCGCTTCGACCCGGGTGGCTGGCTGCCCGGCGATGGTGTGAGCCAGGCCCGCGAGATCGCCCGCTACTCGGTGCGCCTCGCCGACCGGATCGGCGAGATCATCGACGCCGATGAGTTCGCGTTCGTGCTCGGCGGCGACTGTTCGATCGCGATCGGCTCGGCGCTGGCGATCAGCCGGCTCGGTGACGAGATCGGCCAGCGCATGGGCCTGGTCTACATCGACGCCCACTCCGACTTCCGCCACCC